>NZ_JBKTXS010000016.1:0-50355 GCF_046951855.1 Lentihominibacter sp.
GCTTTTGGATTTGTCTATACAGCTGATAGAAGATGAGCTTCCGGCTATGGCGTTTTCAGGTGATATCCGTATAGAAAATCTGGACGGCAGGAATGTGGTGTTTCTGGAAGCATATTATATGGCAGAGCAGAATGTATGCAAGCGACTGGCTGCCATAAACAGTGCTGAGCTTAAACCAATATCAGGGGGTGTTGACAGTCTTATAAGCAGAACTGAAAACGCCACCGGTATATATCTTTCGGAAAATCAGAAGCATGCAGTCATAACATCCCTGAATATGGGTGTATCGGTGATAACAGGAGGCCCCGGAACGGGGAAGACAACTATAATAAATACTATAATAAATATACTTGAGGAAAGTGGACTGAAAACCGCAATAGCTGCTCCTACGGGAAGAGCGGCAAAAAGAATAACCGAAACATCGGGACATTATGCGTCAACTATACATAGACTATTGGAATACTATTTTTCAGAAAGTGAAAATATGATGAGGTTTGGAAAGACCAAAGAAGATCCTCTCGATTATGATGCTGTTATTGTTGATGAAGCTTCTATGATAGATTTGATGCTGATGAATGGCCTTGTAAGTGCTGTAAGGCCGGGGACACGCCTTATAATAGTGGGTGATGCCGATCAGCTTCCGTCGGTAGGTGCAGGGAATGTTCTGCGGGATATAATAAACAGTGAATATATATATTGTACTAAACTGACTGAAATATTCAGACAGGCCAAAGAAAGTATGATAGTAGTCAACGCTCACAGAATAAACAGAGGAGAATATCCTGACTGCAATGCTAAAGATAAAGATTTTTTTCTTCTCAGAAGGGGAAGTGAAAAAGAGATGTTGGAGACTATAAAGAATCTGTGTCTTACCAGACTTCCCGGATATTATAAGGATGTGTCGCCCACTGCAGATATACAGATACTTACTCCGGTAAGAAAAGGCATATTGGGAAGTATAAATCTTAATAAGGAACTGCAGGAGGTACTGAATCCTCCCCAGCCAGGACTTGAAGAAAAACAGCTGGGAGAACGCATTTTTCGAGAGGGTGATAAGGTCATGCAGATAAAGAACAATTATCAGATGACATGGAAAAATCTTGAGGATTTTACAGAGGGAGAAGGAGTTTTTAATGGAGATGTCGGTTTTATAAAGAAGGTGGACAGAGAATTTAATGAGATTACTGTAGTCTATGATGAAATAAGATATGTTACATATCATTTTAATCAGCTGGACGAGCTGGAATTAGCTTATGCCATCACTGTTCATAAGAGTCAGGGAAGCGAGTTTCCGATAGTGATAATGCCTGTAAGCTGGTTTCCTCCGATGTTGGCAACGAGGAATCTTTTGTACACCGGAGTAACGAGAGGAAAAAAGTCTGTAGTTCTGGTAGGATCAGAAAACAAGCTGAATTCAATGGTGGATAATGACCGGATAAGCGAGCGATTTTCAGGTCTTGGAATACGGCTGAAGCGCCTTATGGGTATGGAAGGGATATAGTGATAAAAAGAGTATTGGAAAGAGCAAGGAAAATAATTTTTGAAGCAATATTTCCGTCAAATATATACTGTATAAGCTGTGGAAGCCTAATAGATAAAACCAGAAATTATTCTCTGTGTGATAAGTGTATGGGAAAGCTTCACTGGATAAACGGAAGAACCTGTGATAAATGTGGAAAGGCTCTTCCTCAGACATATAAAGGACGGTTCTGCTATGATTGCATGACATATAGTCATTATTTCAGCAAAGGATATAGCTGTTTAACGTATGGTATGTATGAACGGGAGCTATTGTTTGATTTTAAATATAGGGGAAAATCATATCTGGCTGAGAAATTTGCAGATATTCTTTATGATCGTATGGCTTGTGAAGATATACAGATAGATGTTATAATACCTATACCTGTAGGAGCAGAAAGACTGAGGAAGCGAGGTTACGATCAATCGGTACTTATGGCAGACAATCTTTCGGCAAGATGGTGTGTGCCTGTTGCCAAAGATATTCTTTTGAGGAAAAGGGATACGCCTTTTCTAAGAGGCCTTTCTCCTGTTGAGCGTGAGAATGTTTTAAAGAATGTATTCTGTATTTCGCAAACAGGGCAAAAGACTGTTAGATCAAAGCGTATTTTGCTGGTGGATGATATATACACTACCGGATCTACAGCAGATGCCTGCAGCAAAGAGCTTCTGGAGAAGGGAGCTGAGGATATATTTTTATTGACATTGGCATCGGGAGGCAACCGGAAACCGAAAATGGTATAGCGTTAGTTATAGTATTTTAAGTATTGCTCTAAGAACAAGGTTTCTGTGTTTGTTCTGCATGACAAAATAAGTTTTGGACAGAAATTTCACTGAAAAACCGCCACGAAGCAGAGCTTCTGTGGTTTCTGTGTTTGTTCTGTACACCAAAACAAGTTTTGGACAGAACATAAGCAGCGTATATATATGGCTCAGGTCTGTGATTGAAAGGCCATGCCAGCTACGGGCAAAAGGCTCCACGTAAGCTGATCCGCAAGGCGGCAGTGATCATGGCGTAGCTTAGAAGTAAGTCCTCTGAAAAATTCAGGTAAAGGCGAGTGTGGGGGCAAAGATCAGGTCAGCTGAGTCATATATATGCGCTGTTTTTTAGGTGAAATAATTCTTATATAGTTTGTTTTTTTTTGAGCTTGAGGATTTGATGACAGATTTTTACTGAAGAGTGTTTTGATTCTTCATGATTGAAGGTTTAGTAAATGTTTTCAGATTTTTCTGTGAATAATTCAAAAAAACGATGCAGCCCGGCATTATATATGGTATACTTAGTAAAAGCATCAAAGTGCAAGCTTGAAAAGGAGGTTGCTATTATGAAGACAATTATAAACGGTAAGAACTATAGCCCAAGCGACAAATTGAAAGCCACTATAGAAAAGAAGTTTGAAAAGCTGGACAAATATTTTTCGAACGAAATAACAGGTACTGTAATGACAATAAAGGAAAAGGGCGGCTATAAAGTGGAAGCTACGATAAATGCCAAGGGCACTATATTCAGGGCTGAAGTTAAAGCTGATGATCCTTATGATGCTATAGACGGTGTTATCGATAAACTTTCGAGTCAGATGTCCAAGTTTAAAAGCAAGCTTCAGAAAAAGTATAAGGGCAGTAAGGAGTTTATGTTTGCTGAACTTCCTGAAGCAGAGGAACAGGAAGAACTGCACATAGTCAAAAGAAAGAGATTTGAATTGATCCCAATGACAGTAGATGAGGCGATTATTCAGATGGAGCTTCTCGCTCATAATTTCTTTGTATTTCTTAACATGGAAACTGATTCTGTGAATGTAGTATACAGAAGAAATGATAAGGATTATGGTGTATTAGAGACAACCTATTAATGTTTTCTGTTTTTTAAATAAAAAATTCCAAGATAAAGTCAGTTTAATAAAATAAATATAGGGACTTCATGTAGGCATGAAGTCCCTTTTTATCTGTATCAGTTTTTTCAGAGAACTAAGTATGAGACAGTGACCGGCAATATTTAAAAACTAAGTGAAGCATTGGTGTTTTATCGGCGTTACTATTGAAAAAGACACCTATTTTTTGTAAAATGTAAAGGAGTCTTTAAATTAATACAGGGGAGCAAATTAATGCAGAAATTTTTTGAAAATATATTTTCCGGTGTTGGGATCACCGATATAATAGACATATTGATAGTCGCCTTTGTAATATATAAATTACTTGGCCTGATAAAGCAAACGAGAGCTGAACAGCTTATGAAAGGCGTGCTGCTGTTGGTAGTGGCTACTTTTTTGTCGGGGCTGTTCAATTTACATACGATAAACTGGATTCTTAAAGGAGCGGTTACTTTGGGAGCGGTGGCTATTTTAGTTGTTTTCCAGCCGGAGCTGAGACGCGCTTTGGAGTATATGGGAAGAAGCAAGATTGTAAAAGCCCCTCTTCGTGAAATGGATAAAGAGAGAGGAAAAGAAATTACGTCTCATATAGTCAAGGCGATCGATACATTTTCAAAGGATCGTGTCGGCGCTCTCATAGTTTTTGAGAGACAGACGTCACTATCGGACATAATTGAGACAGGGACAGTAGTAGATGCAGATATTTCAGAACAACTTCTGGGAAATATCTTTTATGAGGGAGCGCCTCTTCATGACGGAGCTGTGATAATACGAGACGGCTGTTTGTACGCAGCGGGCTGTGTACTGCCTCTTACAAGGAACAATACCATAAGCAAAGAACTTGGTACAAGACACAGAGCGGGTATAGGAATAACGGAAAATTCAGACGCCTTAACTCTTATCGTCTCTGAAGAAACCGGTATAATTTCCATGGCGAGTGAAGGTCAGCTGTCCAGATTTTTAGACATCAAAACGGTAGAGAAGACTCTGCTTAATATGTATCTTAATACAGGGGAGATAACGGGAACTATGTCAGTTATTGCAAGATTTATTAATAAGATCAGGGGGAAGAACGATGCTGAATAATAAAACTTTTCTCAGAGTTTTTTCCCTCGTAGCAGCGGTGTTGCTGTGGGCCTATGTTATGCTTGAAGTTGATCCGTATAAAACAGCAAAGATAAGTGATGTTTCCATAACGTTTGCCAATGAGGATGTTTTGGCTGAAGAAGGGCTTGCGCCTATTTCCGGAGATGATATGGAAGTGGCTGTCAAAATAAAAGGACGCAGATCTGATGTGAACAGTGTCAGAAAAACAGGACTTACGGCTTATGTGGACGTATCATCATGTAAAAAGGGTGAAAACAGTGAAGAAATAGTGATAAATACTCCGGATGGAATAAGTATAGAGACTGTATCAGAGGAATATCTGACATTTGAAGTAGAGGAACTTGCAGAGGAGGAAAAGACTCTTAATATTGAATTTGATAAGGAAAACGGTGAAAGTGAATCAAAGGTTCCGTGGGTCGTTGCAGCAGAAACTGATTCAGTAACGGTAAAAGGAGCAAAAAGTCTCGTTGATAAAGTGGAGAGTGTAAAGGGTATAGTATCTTCGGAGAATATGCCTAAGGAAAAAAGTGAATGGAGAGATGTAAGTGTAACAGCTGTGGATAAAGACGGGAATATTGTGCCTGATGTTTCAATACTGAATGGGGATGATATTCAGGCACAGGTAAGGCTCATGGCTCTTAAAACTGTGGAGCTTGATATTTCCTCTTCGGATCTGAGGGAAGATTTTCAGATAGATAAGCTTGACGTGGCTGATAACATAAGGATAGTAGGGCCCGAAGATATGATACAAGAGATAGATAAGATAAAAGGCTTTGCAGAGCTTGCAGGAATTGACGATACTCAGACTCATAAAATAAACGTGAATCTGGATTTGCCGGAGGGCATATATTTGTATGATCAGAAAAATCCGCTGACTGTAAAGGTGAAACTTAAGGCAGTCGAATAAAATAGAAAACCAAAATGAGGAGAAGATTATGGGAAGATTATTTGGAACAGACGGAGTCAGAGGCATTGCCAACTCCGAACTTACCCCTGAACTGGCTTTTAAGCTGGGAAAAGCAGGGGCTCATGTACTTAGCAAAGACAAAAAAAGACCGATTGTCATTATAGGTAAAGATACACGGCTTTCAGGCGATATGATTGAAGACGCTCTCAGCGCAGGGATATTAGCGGTAGGAGGAAACGTTATAAAAGTAGGTGTGCTGCCTACACCTGCAGTCGCATATTTGGTTAATGTTTATAAGGCTGATGCAGGGGCAGTGATATCGGCATCCCATAATCCATTTGAATATAACGGTATAAAGTTTTTTAATGGTGATGGTTTTAAATTGGATGACAGTATAGAGGATGAAATCGAAGATATAATTCTCAGTAATGTAGATGTTAACAGTCATATTACAGGAGATAAGTTGGGGAAATGTCTTGAAGCAGACGATGACGCTATAGAAAAATATGCTGATTTTTTAAAGTCTACAATAGATGCAGATATAAGTGGCTTGAAGCTGGTGCTCGACTGTGCCAACGGAGCATCATATAAAGTAGCGGAAAAGGTATATTCAGAGCTTGGTGCGGATGTTACTGTAATCGGAAATGAACCTGATGGTATAAATATAAACTATAATTGTGGGTCTACTCATCCTGAGAGGCTGCAGCAGGAAGTCATAAAGCAGGGAGCTTTTATGGGTCTTGCTTATGATGGGGATGCTGACAGACTTATAGCTGTAGATGAGAGAGGAAGAATTATTGACGGAGATAAGCTGATATGTATATGTGCCAAGATGATGAAGGATATGGGCAGACTGAGCGGCGATACAGTTACAGCCACGGTTATGAGTAATCTCGGATTTCACAGATATATAGAAAAAATGGGTTGCAGCGTAGAGGTCACATCTGTCGGAGACAGATATGTGCTTGAAAGCATGCTGAAGACCGGAAGCAAGATAGGCGGAGAACAGTCCGGACATATAATATTCTTAAATCATACGACTACGGGAGACGGAATTCTTTCCTCTCTTCAGTTGTTGCAGGCTGTATTGATGTCCGGGAAAAAAGCATCGGAGCTTTCGGATGAAATAGAGATATTCCCTCAGGTGCTCAGGAATGCCAAGGTAAAAAATGAGAATAAGAATAAATTCATGGAAGATAGTGAGGTAAAGGCTGCCATAGAAAAAGTTGAGAAAGATGTAGCGGGACTAGGCAGGCTTCTTATAAGACCTTCGGGTACGGAACCTCTTGTAAGGGTTATGCTGGAAGGTCAGGACGTGGAGCATATCACAGGACTTGCAGAGGGGCTGGCCTCTCTGCTTACTAAGAGGTTTGGATAGGAGGATTTATATGTGCGGTATAGTTGGATTTGCGGGGAAAGATCACGCTAAGGAAAAAATAATAGATGGGCTTAAACGACTGGAATACAGAGGTTATGATTCTGCAGGTATTGCCTTGCCTATAAATGGAAAAATAGAAATAAGAAAACATGTCGGCGAAATAAAGAATCTTGAAAAGATAATAGGGGATGATGGATTTGACAGTTCTGTGGGAATTGGCCATACGAGATGGGCAACACATGGTGTGCCGTCTGATGTCAATGCACATCCTCATGCCAATGCAGATGATTCTATAGCTATAGTTCATAACGGTATTATAGAAAATTATCAGGAAATAAAGGAATGGCTTATCAGAGAAAAGGGAGTTGTTTTCAAGTCGGAAACAGATTCGGAAGTAATTGCTCATTTAATAGGAGTGTTTTATGAAGGTGATTTGTTGAAGGCTGTCAATAAAGCTGTAGCTGAAATGAGGGGAGCTTATGCGGTATGTGCCATTGCAGCTGCGGAACCTGATAAGATTGTTGCAGTGAGAAAAGATGCTCCTTTAGTAGCAGGGATAGGAAAAGGATTCAATTTCATAGCCTCCGATATTCCTGCTTTGCTTAAATATGTAAGACAGGTATATCTTATAGAAAACAATGAAACGGTAGTATTGACTAAAGATAATATAACTATTTACAATGAAAGAGGTCAAAAAGTCAACAGAGACGTGTTCCATGTGACATGGGATGCTGATGCAGCCGAAAAGGAAGGCTACGAGCATTTTATGCTTAAGGAGATACATGAACAGCCTAAGGGAATTTATGAGACTATAAACAGGCGGCTTAATGAAGATGGAAGCATCAATCTTGATGGCATAGCTATGACGAAAGAGGACATAGAAAATTTCAATAAGGTATATATAGTTGCTTGCGGAACAGCATATCATGCCGGTCTTGTAGGGAAAATGGTTATTGAGAAGATGGCTAAAGTTCCTGTAGAGGTAGATGTTGCATCCGAGTTTAGATACAGAGATCCGTTTGTTGATGAAAATACACTGTTTATTGCCATAAGTCAGTCGGGTGAAACCCTTGATACTCTCGCGGCTTTGAGAGAGGCTAAAAGAAAGGGAGCGCGTATCCTTTCTGTAGTCAATGTAGTGGGAAGCTCTGTAGCCAGAGAATCTGATGATGTGTTTTATACATGGGCAGGACCTGAGATTGCAGTTGCTTCTACAAAGGCATATACCACTCAGCTGATATGTATGTATCTTATAGGTCTTTACATGGGAAGTACGAAAGGTACAATAGAAAAAAATTATTACGATAAAGTCTTAAATCAGCTTAAGGAACTTCCTTATAAAGTGGAAGAGCTTTTGGAAGGAGAAGATGCCATAGCAGAGCTGGCCAAAAAGTATTACAGGAAAGAACAGGTCTTTTTTATAGGAAGAGGGCTTGATTCAGGTGTATCATATGAAGGTTCTCTTAAATTAAAAGAAATTTCATATATAAATTCTTTTGCTATTGCTGCAGGGGAGCTGAAACATGGAACTATAGCTTTGATGGAAGACGAGACTCTTGTGTTTGCTCTTGCTACTCAAGATTTTCTGTATGAGAAGATGATTTCTAATGTTGAGGAGATAAAGGCCAGAGGAGCAAGGGTAATAGGTATGGCTAAACAGGGCAGAAAAGAGATGGAGTCTGTTGCCGATGAGGTTATCTATATACCGTCCTGCATAGATGAGGTGTCTCCTGTTCTTGCAGTCATTCCTCTTCAGATTTTCGCTTATTATGTAGCCAAGGAGAGAGGTTGTAATATAGATAAGCCCAAGAATCTTGCAAAATCGGTAACGGTAGAATAATAGAGCAAATATTAATTCAGGCTGGCGATTATTCGTCAGCCTGAATGTTGCTTATGAAAGGATGTTAATATGAATAAATATGATATCAGAGATATAACATTTGCAGAGTCCGGCCACAGGAAAATAGAGTGGGTGAGAAACAATATGCCGCTGCTTCGGGCTATGGAGGAAGAGTTTAAAAGGGATAGGCCTTTTGATGGAATTAAAATAAGTCTTTCGGTACATCTCGAGGCTAAAACTGCTTATCTTTGTCTTGTACTGGCGGCAGGCGGTGCACATATGTCGGTGACAGGAAGCAATAGTTTGTCGACCCAAGATGATGTAGCAGCTGCACTGGCGGACAGAGGCCTTAAAGTATTCGCATATCATGGGGCTACTGATGAAGAGTACATGAGGCATCTTGAAATGTGTCTTGAACATAAACCTAATATTATAATAGATGACGGCGGAGATCTTGTAGAGCTGCTTCACAGAAAGCGTTTTGACTTGGCAGAGGATGTTTTTGGAGGATGTGAAGAAACAACTACAGGAGTGATAAGACTCAAAGCGATGGAGAGAGAAGGCATTCTTAAATTCCCTATGGTGGCTGTAAATGATGCTAAGTGTAAACATCTATTCGATAACAGATATGGTACGGGGCAGTCCGTGTGGGACAGCATGATGAGAAACACTAATCTTATCGTGGCTTCCAAGACTGTGGTAGTAGTGGGATATGGATGGTGCAGTAGAGGCATAGCCATGAGAGCATCAGCTCTGGGTGCAAAGGTAATAGTAACAGAGATAGATCCGGTAAAAGCTATGGAAGCAAAGATGGATGGGCATGATGTAATGCCTATGAATAAAGCGGCATCCATGGGAGATATGTTTATCACAGCTACAGGCTGCAAGCACACCATAACTGTAGAACATATGGTGAAAATGAAGGATGGCGCTATTTTGGCTAATGCAGGACATTTTAATGTAGAGATCGACATGGCCGGCCTTGAAGAAGCAGCTATCAGCTCTTGTGAGACAAGAAATAACATTATAGGTTATACTTTGAAAAACGGAAATGTTATAAATGTTATAGGAGAAGGCAAGCTTGTCAATATCGCTGCGGCAGATGGACATCCGGCAGAAATAATGGATCTCAGTTTTGCTGTTCAAGCAATGTCAGCGCTATATATCAAGGACAATTATAAAAATCTTGATAATAAGGTAATAGATGTTTCTGGGGAAATAGATAATGTGATAGCCCGCAAGAGGTTAGAGGCATGGGATATAGAAATTGACAGCCTCACGGAAGAGCAGAAGCTGTATCTTAAAAGCTGGCAGTTATAAGGTGAATTTATGTAATAGAGGTTATTTTAAAAGTATGGTATCTGGCGATATGTTTTTCTAATATATACAGAATATCAGAATTTTGTAATATTTGATATTGCTGGAGTGTGTTAGACTGTTGAATATACTGATTCCTATGCTCACTTGGCGTATGTCCGTACCATTTCTTAAAGTTTTTATAAAAGTATTTAGGATCTGAAAATCCGCATTTATATGATATTTCTATATTAGGTAAGTTTGTGGTAAGTAAAAATGTTTCGCTTTGATAACATCTTATATAATTTATCATATTGCTGAAACTCTGGAATGGTGATTTTGAGAGAAATTGAGACAGATAATTTTCATTTATAAATTCTCTGCTGGCTATTTCACTTACAGTTATTTTATTCATGTAATTTTGCTGGCAGAATTTTAATATGCGGTTAAATCTTTCTCTACTGATATTATTAGTGTTAGTGTTGGGATTTGTATTCATATAATCATACCATTCAAAATATGACAGCATTATGTTTATTAATTTATTGGCCAGCCTTGAGTAAAGATTAGTATGACCGTGAATATTCAAGTCTTCGTTAGATAAATAGATATAAGCTATTGACAGTAAAGTATCTGTTATATTATACATCGGCAGTTTTTGATATTGATTGCAGGCATCACTTCTGCATGTAAAAAAAGTGTACTTTAAATAGTCGAAAGAACTGTCAACTTGTGATAGGTCTATATATAATGACATTACTATATTGTTTTTGCTTTCCGAATGTAAATAATGTATATCCATACAGTCTATGGAAAAAACGTCGCCCTCACGAAGTTCTATTGTCTGATCTGCAGATATAAGCTGGATGTTTCCTTTTAGGCATAGAATAATTTCCAGTAAAGTTTCGTGACGATGTGGCTTGATATTAGTAACATTATAAAAAGATACTCCGAGAGGAGTATTTTTTATTTTTTGTATTGAATTTTCATTGGCAATTATATCTGTATACATGGTTACATTATAGTCTGCTTGTTCAGAATAGTCAAATCTTATAAAACTATAATATTAACCCACAAGAAACGGCAATCGTAAAATTTATGCAGGGTATTTACTATATGAATAAGAAGTTGTTAAAAATGGAGGTGATTTATATGGATAGGAGAGTAACGGAAGACTCAGGAGGGGTATCAGGCTTGAAGAAAAGAAAAATACGGCCTTTTGGTATAGCTTTTATGCTTTATTGCCTTGTGGCGGCAGGGGCCTTTGGAATCGAGGAAATGATACCTGCCAGCGGACCCGGGCTAACAATAGTTATACTGGCAGTATTTCCAATAGTTTGGGCTTTGCCAATATGCTTGATGGTATCGGAATTATCAGCTCTCATGCCTCGGGAAGGAGGTATTTATGTGTGGGTTAAAGAAGCGCTTGGGGAGATGTGGGGATTTTGTACATGCTGGTGGAGCACGATATGTACTTATTTATGCAGTGCCACATATGTGGTTTTAGTAGTTGGATATGCAGAAAAGTTCATCGACATGACGAATGTGCAGGTCATGGCCGTAAAAGTAGCGATGATTTTAATTTTTACGGTAATTAACCTAATGGGCCTTAAAGAGGTTAGTGTTGTCAATACTGTTTTTTCTGTAATGATTATTGCTGTATTTGCGCTGGTAACTGTGGTTGGGTTTGCTAACTGGGAATTCAATCCGGTAGAGCCGTTTACACCTGAAGGAGAGAGTGTAGTAAGCAGTTTAGGGGGAAGTGTGTGCATTGCCATATGGATGTATTGTGGGTATGAGTGTGTGGCATATGTATCCGGAGAAATTGAAAATCCTAAAGTTATTCCTAAAGGTTTTTTTATTGCAATGCCCCTTATCGCACTTAGCTATATTCTTCCTACTGTGGCAGGCTTAGGCTCTATAGGAAGCTGGGAGAGCTGGTCGACTGAAAGCGCAGAAGGGACAGTAGGATATGCTGATGTTCTGACTCAGAATTTGGGACAGGCGTGGGGAGTGGTATTTATTATAATAGCAATTATTTCCCAGTGTGCAATATTCAATACATACATAACAGCAGGGTCAAGAGGATTTCTCGTAATGTCAGATGATAATCTTTCTCCTAAATTTTTGGGGAAAGTGGATAAAAAAAGAGGCATGCCATATTGGGGAATAATATTGATAGCAGCTGTAACAATGATAATGTCAACGTTTGACTTCTCTACAATTATTATTTTGGTTGGTCCGGTATGTATAGTTGTTTATTTTACCATATCAGTTTCACTTATAGTTTTGCGTAAAAAATATCCGGTGGATAAAAGAGGGGATATTTATTATATAAAAGGCGGAAAGAAAGTGATATATGTGATAACAGCACTTGTGTTTATCGTAGGTATCGCGGGGATTATAGTAAACGGAACGGAATATTTTATCATGAGCTTCATTACCATAGGCTCAGGTCTTGTAGCTTATATAATATTTAAGCTTCTGTACGGGGGTCTCTATAGGAAAAGCCCTGACAGATATCCCATTAATGAAAAGACAAGGCTTGCAACAGGAGATGTTATGAGGATAGGGCTGTTCATGTTGCTCTGCGGCATACTGGCATTTTTCGGGGCTCTGTTTATAACATGGTATGAAGGCTCATACGGCGAAGAATATTATCTCGAAACATATGAGAAAGGTATTTTAAGCGATTTCTGGCTCATGATAAAGATATTAAAATTCGGAGGGATTATATCAGGGATATTAGGAATTATACTCTTGATTTTAGGAAAACGGTACGACGATACAGAAAGGATAAAAAAGGAAAGTTTATGATTATAAAATCTCGGTGCATATTTGACGGGGTGTCCCCAGAACCATACGAAGGATATGTGGCCATAAAAGAGAATAAAATACACAGTGTTTTAAAGGGCGATAGTATTCCCGTCAGACTCAGAAATGATGAGGAAGTTTTGGACGTAGGAAATAGAACTGTAATGGCAGGGTTCTGTGATAATCATGTACATATTTTCTTGGCGGCTCTTGACCTTACAACGTGTAGCTTAAGAGATTGTGAAAGTGAGGAAGAAGCAGCAAAAAGGCTGGCTGACTTTTACAAAAATCGCAAGGATAAGTGGGTAATCGGTTTCGGCTGGTGTAATTATGACTGGGCAAATCAAGAGCTTCCCTCTAAAGAGACTTTGGACAAATATTTTGGAGGCAGACCTGTAATGCTTATAAATGATGAGTTGCATGCTTTGTGGGTCAACAGTAAGGCTCTTGAATTATGCGGCATAGATAAGTATACGGAAAATCCTCAGTATGGGGAGATTTACAGAGATGAAAAAGGGGAGCCTACAGGATATATACTTGAACAGTCAGCTATGAGGCTATTTACTGATATTGCATTAGATTATACTGAGGAAGAAGAGAAAGGCCTTATAAAGACTTTTGTCAAAGAGGCGCATAAAAAAGGCGTTACATCGGTAGGCGATATGGAGATCATAGGTATTATGAAAAGTGATATTTATAAAGCCTTGGAATGCGAGAAGGAATTGAAAGTAAGAGTGTTTTTTTCTCCGTCAATTCAAAAACCCTTGGATGAATTTATAGAGCTGAAGGGAAATTTCGATTCGGACAATTTATCATTGCTCGGGGCCAAAGGATTTATCGATGGTACACCTTTGGGGCATACGGGATTGATGATTGATGATTATAAAGATATGCCGGGATTTAAAGGAGAACCAGTTCTGCACCTTGCAGAATTGAGGAATAAAGTGGAACAATTAAATGGAGAAGGGATTCCGGTAAGGCTTCATGCGTGCGGAGATGGTGCGGTAAGGGAAGCGCTTGATGATATTGAGAAAGCAAATCACAATAGAGGTTTAGAGAATGTGAGAAATACAATAGAGCATATTGAGTGTCTGCATCCTGATGATATAGGAAGATTTGCCAAGTCCGGTACGATAGCATCTATTCAGCCTAATCATATGACTATGAATTCAATGGAAGAACATCCTATTTTTGATATTCTGGGACAAAAACGTTCTGAGCTTTCATGGCCTGCTAAGACACTATCACGCTCAGGAGCGTGTGTGGCTCTGGGAACAGATTGTCCTATAGTGCCATTGGAACCGATGATGACATTATACTGCGCGATAAACAGAGTAATGGAAGATGGTTCTCCACAAGGGGGCTGGAATCCTAAAGAAAAATATACTATGCAGGAAGCGTTAAAAGGAGTCACTGTAAATAATGCCTATCTTTTCAAAATGGAAGATAAAATAGGAACATTGGAAAGCGGTAAGTATGCTGATATTGTAGTATTGTCTGAAGATATTTTTAAAAAGGATGTACTTGATATATTGGACATAAAAGTTGATATAACCGTGTGGAATGGTGAAAAAGTTTATGAAAGAAAAGGAGGAGAACATGAATAACAGAAAGTTTGAATTAATACCCGGTGTTGAAAATTGTGCCGGCGAGATGAAGGTGGCATTTCCCATAGAAGAGTATCAGAATCGTTTGACCCGGACGAGAATGCTTATGGAGAAAGAGGGGATTGATCTGATATATGCCACGGCTCCGGAAAGCATGAATTATATTACAGGTTACGATGTAGTATGGCACAGAGTCAACTCTCCTGCGGCATGGTTTGATACTATGACTGCAGGAACAGCCATACATGTGGATTACGATGATTTTATACATTATGATTTGCCGGACGAAGAGGGAGTGTTAAAGCTTACAAGTATTTCAAGAAATACAAGGTTGTTTTATGATACTCCTGCAGAAATGTATGGAAAATCATATATTGTAACGACAGAAGATGAAAATTTTAAGCAGTTGATGGTAAAAAATCTGAAAGATGAAGGCTGGGTAAGGGATGGCATGACAGTAGGATTGGAATTCGGAAGCTACAGACCTAATTATGTTGTTTTTTCTCAGCTGAAAGAGGTCTTTGAAAGCGTCGGATGTAGAGTTGTAGACGCAACTCATATCATCAGGAAAGTGAGGGGGATTAAATCTCCTTTAGAACTTGAATACATAGAAAAGGCAAGCCTTTTGTGTGATGTAGGAATGAATGCAATATATGAAGCCTTGCGGCCGGGGATAACGGAACTTGAAATCGTGGGAGAATATACGCGGGCTCAGAGTGAAGCCGGAAGTGAAGCTCCGGCCATAGTAAATATGGTGCGTTCCGGACCTTCCAGAGCATGGTGTTTCCATATACCGGCTTCAAGGAGAAAAATAATGATAGGTGATCCCGTAGGTGTAGATTTATCCGGAGTATATAACAGATACCATTCCAATCAATGCAGATATTTTTCAGTAGGTGAGCCGCCTAAAGAGTTTAAAGAAAAATATGCTGTAAATAAAGAAATTATATCAATCGTTTCGTCTATAATAAAGCCTAATATGCTTGTATCTGATTTTCTTAAAGAACTGCAGAAATTTTACGAATCTGAAAATTTATGGGGAAAACAATACTGGATAGGAGGGTATGAACTTGGAATAGCATATCCTCCGGACTGGGTAGGTGCATATACATTCGATATATATGATGATATAGATGATATGGAAACAAGATTCGTACCGGGGACAGTAACAAACTTTGAGACAGGCTTTGGGTGTATAGACACATTAATGTTTAAAGAAAGTGACGCATATGTACTGGGGAAGACTACAAGAGATCTTATGATAAAATAGTCATTTGATATTCAGATTGAAATTTAGTCTACAAAAAGGATGAAGTAAAAATGATGGTACTACATATTAAAAATAACAGTACCATCATTTTTTATGATTTATTATTTAATCATGATCTCCAGTCTTTCCCTGGTTCTTTTTTCACCAAGTATTTGCTGGATTTCCCAAACATCAGGAGACTGAGTTCTCCCCATTATAGCTATTCTGATAACAGTGCTTACATGGCCGACATGGCCTTTGTACTGATCCGGATTTTTCTTAAAGTCTTTGGGTTTTGAGGCATATCCCATTTCCTCTGCAATGGATCGTATCTTATCGAACCACTGACTTTGATCATCACTGTGGTCGTAGGAAGCCAAGTATCTGCGCAGAATTTCTGCGGCATCTTCATCATTCACTTCTTTTGGTATACTGTCTTTTATAATAAAGTAATCATCGAAGAAGTAACTGATAAAATCAAAAATTTGTTTTGCGTATATAAGATCTTTACGAGGTTTCTTTCCGTTTCGGCCCAGATCGAGAATTTTAGTTACATATTCTTTGTTATTTTCGATAAGAGAAAGTATTTCAGGTCTGAATTCTTTTGCCCAGTTTAAAAGGAAGCTGTAAAGTTCTTCTGCCGGAATTTTTACAAGAACATCTTTTGATATGTCATTGAGTTTATTAAGATCA
The DNA here is from genome assembly GCF_046951855.1 of Lentihominibacter sp. Lineage (NCBI taxonomy): Bacteria > Bacillati > Bacillota > Clostridia > Peptostreptococcales > Anaerovoracaceae > Lentihominibacter > Lentihominibacter sp. Next base: position 16,278 of record NZ_JBKTXS010000016.1, read on the forward strand.
AACAGGGCGCCGCCGCTGCTCATTTTCTCTGTTGTGAATTTAAAGTCATCAATAGAAGCATCCGGATTGGCGATTCTCCATTCTTCGAAGTTGGAGTTAAGTATAGTAAGCAAATATTCTTTCACTGCTTGGGGATGATAACCTTCCTGCCTATAATAATCAAGGGATAGTTCAGGGTCTTTTCTTTTGCTGAGTTTTCGTTTGTTGCCGTTATCCAGTTTTAGAAGCTGTGCGGTATGGCAGTAAACAGGTATTTTAAATCCAAGTTTCTCAAAGAGCTCAACATGAATAGGAAGTGACATGAGCCATTCCTCGCCTCTTACCACATGAGTTGTTCTCATGAAGTGATCATCTATGACGTGAGCGAAATGATAGGTAGGTATCCCATTTGCCTTGAGAATAATAACATCCTGATTGTTTTCCGGCATTGAAAGCTTTCCTCTTATTGCATCGTCAATCTCTATATGTCTTATTTTTTCGGATGGCATATTGTGATTGCCGGAGGATTTGAGCCTCACTACATAAGGTTTATTATTTTTTATGTTTGATTTTATATCTTCATAGGAAAGGTTGCGGCTTTTTTCTGCATACTTTCCATATATTCCGGTAGTTTCTTTTGCGGATTCTTGGGATTTTCTTATTTCTGAAAGTTCAGCTTCTGTCAGAAAGCAGGGATAGGCCAGTCCTTTTTTTACAAGTTCTTTAGCAAAGCACTGATATATTTTTCCTCTGTTACTTTGAAAATAAGGTCCGTAATTTCCCTTTTCTCCATTCAGTAACGCGCCTTCATCAAAATTGATACCAAAAAAACGAAGGGATGTTATTATGGTTTCAACAGCGCCTTCGACATATCGTTTCTCATCAGTGTCTTCTATACGAAGGTAAAAAGTACCGTTTGACTGGTGAGCCAGACGCTCATCAACAAAAGCTCCGTACAGGTTTCCCAGATGTATGAAACCTGTAGGGCTTGGACCAAGTCTGGTTACCATAGCACCATCCGGTAGATTTCTTTCAGGGAATTTTTTCTGATAGTATTCAGGACTTTTATCTATACAAGGGAATAAAAGCTCCGCAAGTTTATTGTAATCCATTTTTGTAATGCGATGCTGCTATAATTATGAACAGCCCGCGCCTCCTTTCATTGTATAACTATGGGGTATTTTATTAGTTTGTGATCTGTGCATACTTAAATCATTTTAGCAATATTTTTAATGGGTTGCAACATTATAAATGTAATACCTGTAGATATCAACATTTGAAAATACAATAATGAAAATTTTTTATAATAAAAACTGTGTACAGTCTTGAAAATATCAAATTCATGTACACAGTTATGTTTTTTAATAAGTGAAATAATTAGTATTTTTTCCACAGAATCCTAAGTGAGTTTAATATACATATCATCGCTACTCCGGTGTCGGCAAATATAGCTGCCCATATGTTAGCGAACCCTATGAAGCCAAGGAGGATTACCAGAAGTTTTACAAATAGCGCTATAACGATATTTTGAACTGCTATAGTATTGGTATTTTTTGCAATGGTAATCGATTGAGGTATAGATTCTACCGATGAATTCATGAATACTACATCAGCAGCTTCTATAGCTGCATCAGCTCCGGTTCCCATGGCAGCTCCAACATCTGCGCCGGCAAGAACGGGGGCATCATTTATGCCGTCTCCTACAAACATGACAGGACCTATCTTTTTGCGTATATCCTTAAGAGCGGAAAGTTTATCATCGGGCATAAGCTGAGATCGGACTTCACTTATGCCGACATTTTGGGCGATATCAGCAGCGCTCTTTGCATTGTCGCCTGTAAGCATGGCAGGAGTGAGACCAAAGGATCTTATTTTGGAGATGGCGCTTACGGCATCAGGCTTCAATGTATCTGAAATGCTTATGGAACCGGCATATAATCCGTTTACTGCTATGAAAACTTCCGTCCCTTTTGGATCTTTTACATTTTCCATAGATACACCATGGGCTTTCATGAGAGCTTTGTTTCCGCACAGAACATCTCCTGAAGAAAGATCTGCTTTTATACCCATTCCCGATATCTCTGACAGAGAGCTGGCTTTTTCAATGGAAACATTCATCTGGCGAGCCTTTTCGACTATGCTGACAGCAATTGGATGAGTGGAACTGAATTCACATGATGCGGCTATCGTAATAAGCTGTTCATCAGTAAAGCCTTTTTCAGGGGATATTTCCTGTACTGAAAAGTTCCCTTCGGTGATGGTTCCGGTTTTATCCATTACTATTGCTTTGACGTTTTTAAGAGCTTCTATGGAAAGACCGCCTTTAAAAAGTATGCCGAGCTTTGAAGCGGCGCCTATACCGGAGAAAAAGGCCAGAGGTACACTTATTACAAGAGCGCAAGGGCAGCTGATTACAAGGAATGTTATTGCTGTGGTAATCCAAGTACTCCACTCTCCTGTGATAAGAGACGGAACTATTGCTGTAATGAGAGCCAGAGCTACTACTATTGGAGTATACACTTTAGCGAATTTAGTTATGAATCTGTCCATTTTAGGCTTTCCGGCAGCTGCATTTTCTACGGAATTGAGAATCTTTGTGACCATAGATTCAGCAAGAGGTTTAGTGACTTTTATTTTTAGCAGACCCTGCTCATTTACACAGCCGGAGATTACTTCTGTACCGACAGAAGCTTTTACGGGGACAGGTTCTCCTGTTATAGGTGAGGTGTCTATGCGGCTTTCGCCTTCTGTTACGATGGCGTCCAGAGGGATTCTGTCTCCCGGGCGTACAAGAAGTATATCTCCTGTTTTCGCATCTGCGGCCGGAATGATTTTGATCTCGTCTCCTTCTGCAAGAGATACTGTTTCAGGTCTCATGTCGACTGCTTCCATGATCTGAGAGCGGCTCTTATCTACGGCTACATGCTCAAAGAATTCACCTATTCTGTAAAAAAGCATTACTCCGGCACCTTCGGCAAAATCACCTATGCAGAATGCCGCCACAGTAGCTATGGACATGAGAAAGTTTTCGTCGAAAACCTGACCTTTGAATATATTTTTAACGGCAGTAAACAGAACCTCCCATCCGAGAACAAGGTAAGCTGCGGCGAATATAGGAAGCAGGGCAGGCTGTAAAATACCTGTATGTTCAAATATAAGCCCTGCTGCAAATAATAATATTCCTGCTGATATAGATATCAGATCACCCGTGTGCTCTTTAAAGAATCCTTTTTTAGGACTTTTATAAGCAGGTATGCTATCTTCTTTGTTCATTATCTTTACATTATCCTCGACAGATCTGCAGGCTTTTTCCAGTTTAGGCAGCAGTGAATCAGGATCTTTGGCGGCGATTCTAAGCTGTTTTGTAGCAAACGTGATGGAAGCGGCTTTTACTTCCGGCATAGCTTGTATTTTTCTTTCTATTTTGGCAGCGCAGTTGGCGCAGTCTAATCCCTCAACGATATAGATCCGCTGATCGTTTTCTGATATATTATCAAAATCATGATTATGACTGTGATCATGGGATATATGTTCGTGTTCATGATGATCATGATCGCAGCCACAATCACAATGTTGGTGTTCGTGGTGATGATCGTGTCCGCAGCTGCAGTGATCGTCATGGTGATGGTTGTGTAATTCTTTATTCATTGATATGTTCCAGCGCTACGTCTAATATTTCTCTGACATGATCGTCAGCAAGGGAATAATAGGCGTGCTTTCCTTTCTTTTGAAATTTGACCAGGTTGTTATCCCTGAGAACCTTTAACTGATGGGAGACAGCAGACTTTGTCATGTCAAGCAGAACAGCAATGTCGCATACGCACATCTCATGACAATTCAGCGCTGACATTATTCTTATTCTGGTACCATCCCCAAATATTTTAAAAAGTTTTGACATGCTGGTAAGATCAGAGTCAGGAACTATCTCGTCTCTTACATATTTTAGTATATCCTGATGTATAGCTGCGCAGTCGCAGCTTACTTCATTTTTTCCCACGTTTATAATCACCTCCAGGAAATATATTGTTTTAAAATATAATCATAACGATTGCATGATTGTTCAACTGTTTCTTGAGTTCATTATAGTTGAATGTACATGCAACTGTCAACAGTAAAATAAAAAAAGTTTAAATTTATTTGACGGAATTTCAAACTTTGTCTATGATAGTAGAAACAAAACGTGTAGATATGTTATGAAATAGGGAGGATTAAATGATAAAGATTAATAGGGATGTATGTATTGAGTGTATGACTTGTGTTACAGTCTGTCCCTTCACTGTCTTGGAGGAATCCGGCGAAGGGATCCGGAAAATAGAAGGAAAAAAGTGCATAGGATGTATGCACTGTGGAGCAGTATGTCCTACAGAGGCAATAACATATGACGGAAAGCCATCTATAGTAGATGATGAGCTTCCTGTAATAAGGGAGGGATTTTACAAAGATCTCAGGAATCATATACTGAAAAGGAGATCTTACAGACATTTCAGTGAAGAGCAGGTTCCCAGATCAGTTATAAAAGAGGCTCTTGAGTTGGCGGCATGGGCCCCAAGTGCTAAAAATCAGCATCCCACCAAGTGGATGATAATAGAATCTCAGGATGTAATGGAAAAGATGATGGATTTTATACTGGAGTATGTGCAGTCTACAGGGGTTTCTACGGAAATAGCTTCAGAAATGGAAATAGGAAACAATGTTGTTATGGGAACTGCAACATCATTGCTTTTGGCATATGCCAGCGATAATGCAATATCTCCGGAGACGGATACAGCAATAGCTATGACTACTGCCGAACTGTATTTACAGGCTAAAGGAGTCGGCACATGCTGGGCCGGATATTTGAAAAGGATGGCAAACAATGTTCCGAAAATAAAGGAACTGCTGCCAGAGTTGCCTGAAAACCATAGTTTTTACGGAGCTTTTATGATAGGTTATCCGGAAGATGAAGAATATCTACATATTCCTCAAAGATTTAAACGGGCTGATATAGAGTGGGTGTGATATCCACTCTTTTTTTTCGATATTATTGTCAGTAACTATTGACAACATGTTCACATTGTATATAATGAGTATATACAATATGAAATGGAGGTGTTCAGTTTGGACATCATAATAAGCAATTCAGACGGGCGGCCTATTTATGAGCAGATAAGTTCGCAGATAAAATCCAAGATAATGACCGGGGAACTTAATGCAGGCCAGATGCTGCCTTCTATGAGACTTCTGGCTAAAGAACTGCGAATAAGCGTGATAACGACAAAAAGAGCATACGAAGAACTTGAACGTGATGGTTTTATAATCACTATGACCGGAAAAGGAAGCTTTGTTGCAGAGAAGAATACTGATTTGGTCAGAGAGGAATATTTGAAACGTATAGAGAGCCATCTAAATGAAATTATAAGACTGTCAGTAAGCTGTGACCTGTCACTGAAAGATATAAAGGATATGCTGACTTTGATGTATGAGGAGGAGAATAATGAATAATGCTATAGAAATAACAGGTCTTTCGAAGAAATACGATGGATTTAAACTGGAAAATATAAATATAGTCTTGCCGAAAGGATACATAATGGGATTCATAGGTGAAAACGGAGCTGGTAAAACCACTGTAATTAAAGCCATGACAGGACTTATACGTTATGACAGCGGAGATATAAAACTTTTTGGGGAATCCTTTAAAAATATAGGAGCAGCTGTACGTGAGAATATAGGAGTAGTGATGGATGATTACGGACTTCCTCCCGAGGCAGATACAAAGGATATAAATAAAATAATGAAAGGAATATATTCTACGTGGAATAGCAGGGCTTTTTTCCGGTATACCGAAAAATTCGGGCTTCCTCAAAATAAAAGGATAAAATCATATTCTACAGGTATGAAAAGGAAGCTTTCAATAGCTGTAGCTCTTTCACATAACAGCAGACTTCTTATACTGGATGAAGCGACATCGGGGCTTGATCCTGTGGCAAGAGATGAGCTTTTGGATATACTGCGTGAATTTATACAGGATGAAGATAACAGCGTGTTTATCTCGTCACATATATTGAGTGATCTTGAGAAGGTATGTGACTATATAACATTAATACATGAAGGCAGGATTGTTTTCAGCGATGAGAAGGATGAGCTTTTGGCTTCATATGCAATAGCAAGATGTACTGTTAAAACTTTTGAGAATATAGATAAGTCGGCGGTAGTTGCTTTTCGCAGGACAGAATTCGGAATAGAAGCACTGGTAAAGAGACAGATGGTGAATGAAGCTTTGATTACGGATAATGCTACTGTAGAAGATATTATGGTGATGATGATAAAGGAGGAAAAAAGATGAAGGGGTTATTGATAAAAGATTTTATAAATCTGAGACAGCAATTGAAGATATATATAATTATAATCATTTTATGGTTTTTTATCAGTTTGTGGAATGGTCAGCCGGGATTTTTCAGCGGTATCATGGTAATGTTTGCGGTAATGATTCCAATGACAGCTGTTGCTTATGATGACAGCTGCGGGTGGAATGTCTTTGCAGTGACATCACCTCTTTCAAGGAAAAAGATTATACTGTCCAAATATCTTATAATGTTGATATCGATTGTGGTCTCTGCAGTTATAGCCTGTGCAGGGAGTATGGTTTTGGGGGAGTCGCTTGAAGAAAGTATATTTTTGTCAGCCGTACTTTTTCCGTTTGGTATCATAATGGGGGCTGTTCTTATGCCTGTAATATTTAAGTTTGGCGTGGAGAAAGGACGTTTTGCTTTTATCGCTGTCGTGGCTGCAGCAATTGCAGTGATAAGTTTTGTAGGTCCTAAACTCCCGGATTTATTTGGAGAGGGAGCTTTTTTTAATGCTGTGATATCCATGAGCAGGTGGTCTTGGCTTGCTTTTCTTACTGGTTTTATGGCAGTTTTGGGATGTATCTCATTTTTTTTATCAGTAAGAATATATGGGAAAAAAGAATTTTAATGGACTGTTTTAGTAGACTTTTTTAAAATGATATGTTACAATAAATTTACAGTTAAAAAATAAATATGGGCGAGGAGGAATTACAATGTTATCAAAGAAAATAGTTGAATTATTGAATGATCAGGTAAACAAAGAGTTTTATTCGGCATATTTGTATTTAGATATGGCAAATTATTATAAGGATGAAGGTCTTAATGGTTTTTTCAACTGGTATAAGATACAGGCTCAGGAAGAACGTGATCATGCCGTTTTGTTCATGGATTATCTCCAGCAGAACGGTGAGGCTGTTGTTTTGGAAGCTATAGATAAACCGGATAAAAATTTTAAAGAATTCATAGATCCGCTTAATGAAGGGGCTAAACATGAAAGATATGTTACAGGCTTGATACATAATATCTATGCTGCAGCATATGAAGAAAAGGATTTCAGAACCATGCAGTTCTTAGATTGGTTCGTTAAGGAGCAGGCAGAAGAAGAAGATACAGCTGATGATCTTGTCAAGAAATTTGAACTCTTTGGCGGAGACAGCAAAGGTCTTTATATGCTTGATAATGAACTGTCTGAAAGAACTTATACAGCGCCTTCACTGACACTGTAGGGAAGAATGCATAGATAAAGTCAGATTTGTGATTTAGTTTTGATGATAGTGGTTGATATTATAATAAATAAAAACAGCGAAGTTGTAAAAGCAGCTTCGCTGTTTTTTCGTATCAAAGGATTCTTTCTGTGAATGATTCATGTTCTTCGCTGGTGACATATGAGCTTTTTCCCATTTTTGTCTGCATAAGTAACACGTATAATATAAAGCCTATGATAAATGACCAGATATAGCTTACGGAGTTAATAATCTCCCAGAATGATCCATCCATTCCAAAATAAGTGAACAGCGGCAGCACAAATGCCGCAGCCCATGAGATAATGGCGGCCGGATTAAATCCGTTTGAATACCAGTATCTTCCGTCAGCTCCTTTAAACAACCCTGCTACATCTATCCGTCTGTGTTTGCATATGAAATAATCAGCTATAAATATCGCTGCCAGCGGGGCAAGAACAGATCCATAGGCATTCAGCCATATCAGATATGCTTCATTTCCTGATCCGTATATCCACCATGCCTGTAATACAAAAAAGGAAATGAACATAGTGATCAGAACACCTCTTTTATAAGATATTTTTGTAGGTGATACATTGGTGAATCCATTGGCCGGGGCCACCATATTAGCGGATACACATGTGGTGAGTGTGGCGGCCATTACTCCTATAGCAGTTATTAAAACTATTATTTTATTGTCGATGTTATAGAGTACTGATATGACATCAAAAGGATCGTACCAGTCCGGATCACCTTGGTTCAGACCGTTGGCGGTATTGAACATAGTAGCTGATTGAGCATAGAAGGCCCCGATAAAAGCGCAGAATGTCATGGGAATAGGCATACCGTATAATTGTCCCTTGAACTGAGCTTTCTGTGACTTAGCATAACGGGAAAAATCAGGAATACTGAGAGACATCATTGCCCAGAAAGCTATATTGCCCATAAGTCCTGCAAGATAGGCCGCTGCAAAACTTTTTCCGCTCAATGTACTTTTTTGACTCATTATTTCTGCAAAACTGAAGCCGGCATCGTTTCCGATCTTTAAAGACCAGATAAAAAGGCCGACCAGCAGAATAAGCAGCAGTGGACCTCCTATATTCTGTATCAGTTTTATTTTGTTAATTCCTTTGTAAGCTATCCATGTCATGACAGCGAAAAAAATTGCATACCCGATAAAGGTTCCGGCAGAATGTGACTGTATGCCGCCCCACGAAGGGAGATTTATTGTCCAGTTTTGATCGGAAAATTTATGTATAAAACATCCGATGATAGCAGCGACAGCTCCGCCGCCTACCCATGCCTGTACAGAAACCCAGCCGCATGCGGTGATGGCTCTTGAAAGTACCGGAATCTGAGCTCCTCGGCTGCCGAATGTAAGCCTTGCCAGGCCGGGAAACGAGAGACCGTATTTACAGCCGATCTGAGAGTTGAGCTGTATAGGTATAAGTATTATGAGATTTCCGATAGCCACATTTAAAATTGCCAGCCATGGCGATATTCCCGCAGTTACCAGCCCTGTTGCAAGAGTCAGAGACGGCAGACAGATAGCCATTCCCACCCACAGCATAGAAATATTGTAAGTCGTCCAGGTTCGCTGAGAAACAGATGTAGGCGCAAGATCCTCATTGTAGTATTTAGATGATATGAGCTCAGCACGTGCTGCGTCAGTCAATTGGAACAGCCCGTTCTTTTCGACCTGTGTATATGTTGACATAAAAACCTCCATGTTTATATTTTGATCAGAATATAATAAAATAATTATACATTATAGTTACAGAAATGGCTATTGAAAATACGCAAAGGTTCGTGCCGGGTTTGCAAAATATTCTTATTCGTATATAATGAAAACATAATTGAAATGGAGGAAAAAATCATGGCCTTTACGAAGAAACAGATTAACCAGATACTGGATGCTCTGAAAGCAGAATATCCCGATGCAGGATGCGCCCTGGTACATATGGATACATATCAGCTTCTGATAGCTGTAGTTTTATCAGCTCAGACTACCGACAAAAGTGTTAACAAAATAAGTGATGCTTTGTTTAAAAAATATCCGTCGCCTGCAGAGCTTGCCGAAGCGAATCAGGAGGATGTGATAAATATAATAAAAACCATAGGCATGTATAAGACAAAATCTAAAAATATAATAGCGCTGGCTAAAAATTTGATGCAAAATTATGATGGCAAGGTTCCTGATGATTATGATGAGCTTATAAAGCTTCCGGGGGTGGGAAGAAAAACCGCCAATGTGGTGCTGTCTGTAGGTTTCGGACATCAGAGGATAGCAGTGGATACTCATGTCTTCAGACTTGCAAACAGAATAGGGCTTGTAGAAGAGAAAGATGTTCTTAAAACAGAGTTGGCTTTGATGAAGGTGCTTCCGCAAGACAGATGGACCGAAGCTCATCACAGTTTGATCTACCATGGAAGAAACTGCTGCATTGCCAGAAATCCTAAATGCGATGAGTGTGTTATAAAGAAGCTTTGTAAATATGAAAAAAACGGCAGCCGATAATTACAGCTGTCGTTTTTAAGTGCGAATTATTGGAATACCGCAGCTCATTTTATATCGCTGGGTCAATTCTTCTGCGTCGTTGGTCACCACGGACTAAAGTCCTGTGACATATGACGGGGGAAATACCACAGCTCATTTCATATCGCTGGGTCAATTCCTCCCGCAGCAGTGTTTATATTTTTTGCCGCTGCCGCATGGACAAGGTTCATTGCGGCCTATTTTTTTGCCTTTTACGACTGTTTTTGATTTTTTATATTCTTTTGCGATCTCTGTCATTTTGTCTTCACCTAAGATGTCTGTCCATTGGGGGAGTCCGTAAAGATAATCAGCGCCTGCGGCAAGCATATTATAAAAGAGCTTTTCCGGTTCAATTTGAATTTCTACATTTGACTGCTCATCAAAATTTTCAAAGTCATTTTCTTTTTTCAGACTTGAGTTTATTCCGTCTAAAAATCCCATGAAGATCACAGGACGTACTTCATATCCGCAAGCCAGATCTCCTAAAGTCCCCGTCACTTTCTCATTGGGTTTGTCCAGTATATCACTGTATATCTTGGTTTCAGCTTCGCTGTATTCCTTCCAAAACTCGGGAAATGTTTCTTCAGTTTGATTTTCTATAAGATCTTTCCATTCTTCAAATAAAGTCATTTTAGACCTCCTGTCGAGTTTTTATAAAATTGTTTTTGCAATATCTATGACATCACCGAGTACGGCGCTTCCTGTAGGAAGCGGACCGGCTCCTTTTCCGTAAAACATAAGATCATCTACGGCATTGCCTTTTACAAATACCGCATTGAATTCTTTATTGATATTGGCAAGAGGATGGGTCTCGCTTATATGCATAGGACGCACTTCATATTCAATTTCCCCGTTTTCCAGTTTCTTGGCATGAGCTATCAGTTTAATTTTGCAGTTATTGGCTCTTGCTTCTTCGATCTTTTCTTTTGTTATTTGAGTAATTCCTGTAGTAGGGATATCTTCGGGAGCAACGTACTTATCAAACATGAGAGCCATCAGAATAGTAAGTTTATTGGCAGCGTCGATACCCTCCACATCTGCAGTGGGATCAGCTTCGGCGAAACCCTGCGCCTGTGCATCTTTGAGTGCTGTATCATAATCAACGCCTTCTTTTGTCATCATTGTAAGTATGTAGTTTGTAGTTCCGTTAAGGATACCTAAAACTTCTTCAAATTTATTGGCTCTGAGAGGACCTGTCAGGGTTCCGAGAATAGGTATGCCGCCACCGACACTTGCTTCGAATCTGAAGAGCACATTATTGGCTTGGGCAGTTTCCATCAGTTTATGATAGTTGGCTGCTATAGCGGCTTTATTGGCAGTAACAACATGTTTACCGTTTTCCATAGCCTTCAGTATAAATGATGTGGCAGGCTCTATCCCACCAAGAAGTTCAATGACTATATCGATTTCGGGATCTTTAAAGATCTCGTCGGGATCGGATGTAAACTTTTCCTTTGGAACGGCGATCCCTCTGTCACGTTCTGTATCTCTTTCCAGTATTTTTACGATCTCTACTTTTGAATTCAGTGTGGATTCGATTTCGTCTCTGTTCATTTCCAGTGTTTTGTATGTTCCGGTACCTATATTTCCAAGACCAAGCAATCCGATTTTTATTGTTTTCATGTTTTCCCTCCACTCAATTTAACATTTACTATTAATTATATAATAAATTTCACGTTTTGTCTTTAAAATTTTTTACTATACTATAAATATGGATTGGCATTTTGAAATGACTGATAAAATTTGTTTTGATAATTAAGAGCATCAGTTAATTTGGAAAGCTTTTGCTTTATATATTGACTTTACGGCAGGGGAACGTACAATAAAATATAAAGGTTATTTATTAAAGGAGAAAACGTTTATGGCTATACATATAGTTTTGGTGGAACCTGAGATTCCTCCTAATACAGGCAATATAGCGAGGAGCTGTGCGGCAACGGAAACTGTTTTGCATCTTGTGAAGCCGCTGGGGTTTTCCATAGATGACAGGAGCCTGAAGAGAGCCGGACTTGATTATTGGCCTTATGTGAAACTTCAGATTCATGAAAGTCTTGATGATTTTATGGATGAATACCGAGATCGTAGGATGTTTCTGGCTACTACTAAAGGAAAGCATATTTATACCGATATACAGTTTAAGGATGAAGATATGATCCTTTTCGGGAGGGAAACGGCAGGTCTGCCTGAACCCTTTATAGAGGAACACAGAGAGAGTGCTGTAAGAATACCTATGAGCGAGGATACCAGATTGAGATCTCTTAATCTGGCCAATTCAGTCAACATAATTCTTTTTGAAGCTTTGAGGCAAATGGGGTTCCCCAGTTTAAAATAATGAGGCTAATTCCCGGCAAAGCACTGGCAAAAAATTTGCTATATGTTATAATATAAACCGAGGTATTTAAAAGATGAGTATGAGACTTGGTTATGACCTGAAGATTGAACAGTCTCAAAAACTGGTTATGACGCCTGAACTTATCCAGGCGATTCAGATTTTGCAGTTCAATACTCAGGAACTGGATTCTTATGTGCAGGAGCAGCTTCTGGTCAATCCTGTTCTGGAACAGGCCGGCAGTGAACCGCGCGAATCATCTGAACATGTGAGCGGCGTAAACACTGCGGAACATTTCGAAGAACATATGACAGAGCACCGGGAAAAGGCTTCGGATTATAAGAACGATGAATTTGATTGGAAGGAATACGTCAAAGACAGACAGTATGATGACATAAGCTACAGACAGTGGGAAGACAGGAACGGTGAAGAAAAAGAAAATGCATATGAACAATATGTATATTCTGATGTCACTCTTCCTGAACATCTTATGTTTCAGCTTCAGTTTGCATCCAATAAAAAGGGATGCAGACGTGTAGGCAAGTATATAATAGAATCTCTTGACGAGAATGGATACATGACGTCAACTGTAGAGGAGATAGCCTGTGCTACAGGTGCTCCGCAGGAAAAGGTCGAAGAGGTTTTGGAGATTATACATGGTTTCGATCCTGTAGGGGTGGGGGCTAAAGATTTGGCTGAATGTCTTGTGATACAGCTGAGACAGAAAGGACAGCTTACAGATCTTTTTGAAAAAGTTATAAATCGGCATTTGGAGGATTTGGCCAACAGCAGGTTGGGAGTCATAGCTAAGGATATGGGAATATCTCCTCAGAAAGTACAGGAGATGAGCGATATCATCAGAACACTTGAGCCTAAACCGGGCAGGTTGTTTGCATCTCAAATGGAGACAAAATATATAGTGCCGGATGTTATAATCGAAAGATCTGACGATGATTATGTGGTAACGGTAAATGAAAGCAGCACTCCGAGGCTGATGGTAAGTTCATATTACAGTAAGCTGATGAAACAGTCGGAGAATGATGATAGTCTTTCAAAATATTTATCTGACAGGGTCAATTCGGCTGTTTGGCTTATAAAGAGTATAGAACAGCGGAAGCAGACAATTTATAATGTGGTTACGGCTGTAGTGAAACATCAGAAGGAATTTCTGGATAAAGGCAGCAAATATTTGAAGACGCTTACTCTGAAAGATATTGCGGAGGAGTTGGGGATACATGAGTCTACGGTGTCACGTTCTATAAACGGCAAGTATCTTCAGTGTCCGAGAGGTGTCTTTGAGATAAAATATTTTTTTTCGGCAGGAGTGTCGGGAAGTCATGGGGAAGGAATCTCTTCCAACAGCATAAAAGAATTTATTAAAGAAATAGTAGATAATGAAGATGTAAAATCACCTTACAGCGATCAGGAAATGGTAAAAATGCTTAAAGAAAAGGGCATAAGCATTTCCAGAAGGACGGTGGCAAAATACAGAGACGAGCTGAACATACTGTCATCATCCAAACGAAAACGATATTAACCCGCAGAGGGTAAATATATATTAAATTAAATAAACTTAGTGATATTTTTAGGAGGAGTTTAAAAATGGCAATTAAAATCGGAATAAGCGGCTTTGGTCGTATTTCGCGTGTAGTTATTCGCGCAGCAATGGACATGCCTGAGATAGAAATCGCAGGTATCAATGTTCGTAATGCTGACAAAGAATACATGGTATACATGCTGAAGTACGATACTGTATTTGGACGTTTTCCGAAAGAGCTTGGAGTATACGACGACGGACTGATCATCAATGGTAAAAAAGTACCTGTATACAGCGAAAGTGACGCTTCAAATATTCCGTGGGATCAGTGCGGAGCAGAATATATAGTTGAGGGAACAGGCGCATATAACACTACCGAAAAGGCAATGGTACATATCAATCAGGGAGCCAAGAAGGTTATCATTACAGCGCCGGCTAAGGATAAGACAACGCCTACTTTCGTTATGGGTGTAAACCATAATGATTATGAGAAAGATATGACGATTGTTTCCAATGCTTCATGCACTACTAATTGCCTGGCTCCTTTAGCAAAGGTGATTGAAGATAACTGGGGGATCGAACAGGGACTTATGTCAACGATTCATGCAGCGACAGCAAAGCAGAAGGTTGTTGATGCGCGTTCACAAAAAGACTGGAGAACGGGGAGATCTGCTTTCGGAAATATTATCCCGACAAGTACAGGGGCTGCCAAGGCAGTGGCACTCGTAATCCCTTCACTGGCAGGAAAGATGACGGGTATAGCCTATCGTGTACCTACAAATGATGTATCTGTTATCGATCTTAATATACAGCTGAAAAAATCAGCAAGCTATGAGGATATCTGCAGAAAAATAAAAGAAGCGTCCGAAGGGGATATGAAAGGTGTTATAGAATATGTTGATGATGAAGTGGTTTCATGTGATTTCATCGGCGATCCTCATACATCGATTTTCGATGCAAGAGAAGGGATACAGCTCAATGATAAGTTCTTTAAGCTGATAGCATTCTATGACAATGAATATGGTTATTCCACCAAAGTACTGGAGCTTATAAAGCATATGTACAGTGTGGATAACGCATAATATTAATATTGGAAAAAACGACAGCCGACCTTGTGCCGGCTGTTGATCTTTAAGAACCTGTACAAAAATTAAAAAGGAAGGTTTTGAATGAAAAAGACTATTAGAGACATTGATGTCTCAGGGAAAAGGGTGCTGGTAAGATGTGATTTTAACGTACCCATGCAGGATGGCAAGATAACCGATGATATAAGAATAACATCAGCGCTGCCTACCGTAAAATATCTCATTGAGAATAATGCTAAGGTTATACTGATGTCTCATATGGGAAGACCTAAAGGCGAGCCTAAGCCTGAGTTTTCACTTAAACCTGTTGCCGACAGACTGTCGCAGCTTCTGGGGAAGGAAGTTATCTTTGCGGCATCTGATGTTGTGGTAGATGATAAGGTGCGTGAAACTGCCGAGGAGCTTCAGCCGGGACAGGTAATGCTTCTGGAAAATGTAAGATACCGAAAAGAAGAGACAAAGAACGAGGAACCGTTTACAGGTCAGCTTGCTCAGCTTGGAGAGATATTTGTAAACGATGCTTTCGGAACTGCCCACAGAGCACATTGTTCTACAGCAGGTCTTGCTGAATATATGCCGAGTGTATCAGGATTTCTTATAGAGAAAGAAGTAAAATTCTTGGGAGATGCTCTTGAGAACCCGGAAAGACCTTTCGTTGCCATAATGGGCGGCGCCAAGGTCGGAGACAAGATTCCCGTTATAGAAAATCTTCTTAAAAAAGTGGATTCTCTCATAGTAGTGGGAGGAATGAGCTATACATTCTTTAAAGCTATGGGATACGAAATAGGAACTTCAATTCTGGATGAGGAAAGCATAGAGCTTGCCAAAGAGCTTATGGAGAAGGCGAAGGCCGTAGGAGTACAGCTTATGCTTCCTGTAGATACCGTATGTGCAAAGGAATTTGATAATAGCAGCGAAAAAGGCGTGTTTGATAGAGATAAGATTCCTGCTGATATGATGGGTATGGACATAGGACCGAAGACAATTGATATGTATAAGAAAGTTATTTCCACAGCTAAAACGGTTGTCTGGAACGGACCTGCAGGAGTATTTGAAATGCCTAATTTTGCTGAAGGAACGAAGGCAATAGCAGAGGCTCTCGCCAAAAGCGAAGCTGTCACTATAATAGGAGGCGGAGATTCGGCTGCGGCTGTGGAGCAGTTTGGATATGCTGATAAAATGACTCACATTTCAACCGGAGGGGGAGCTTCTCTGGAATTTCTTGAAGGAAAAGAACTGCCGGGAATATCGTGTTTGGAGGAAAAGTAATGAGAATACCGTTCATAGCAGGCAACTGGAAAATGTTTAAGACAAAAGCAGACGCTGTAAAATTCGCCGAAGAATTTAAGTCTCTTTATAAGGGTACAGATATACAGGCGGCTATATGTGCTCCGTTTACGGATCTTGAAGCTTTAGCGGAGATTTTTAAAGGAACAGATATAAAAATAGGCGCACAGAATGTACATTTTGCAGATGAAGGCGCTTATACAGGGGAAATATCTGTCTCTATGCTGGAAGAGATCGGAGTTGATTTCTGTATAGTAGGGCATTCGGAAAGAAGACAGTATTTTGCAGAGACAGATGGAACTGTAAACCTGAAAATGAAAAGACTTCTTGACAGTTCAATAAGACCTATCATGTGTGTAGGAGAAAGTCTGGAAGAAAGGGATGCAGGAAAGGCTTTTGACAGAGTCAGATCGCAGCTGGAGCAGGGGCTTGCGGATATAGATGCCGAGGCAGCAGTGCGTATCGTCATAGCTTATGAACCTATATGGGCTATAGGTACGGGGAGAACAGCCACAGGAGAGCAGGCCGGGCAAATGTGTGAATTTATAAGAAATACGCTTATAGATCTTTACGGAGAAGATACCGCTGATCAGGTGATAATCCAGTACGGAGGCAGCGTGAAGCCTGCCAATGCTGCAGAAATAATGAATATGGCTGAAATAGACGGAGCTTTGGTAGGAGGAGCAAGCCTGAAAGCCAAAGATTTTATGGAAATCATAGATTTCTGATCTGTATGAAACTATTGTGTCCGCAAGACGGATCATATGAAAATTTTTCAGTTGAATATATCAAAACTTAAGGAGGTAAATTGTTATGGCTTATATTGAAGACGTAATTGCAAGAGAAGTCCTTGATTCAAGAGGAAATCCTACGGTTGAAGTTGAAGTAATGCTTGAAGACGGATCCATAGGGCGAGCTATCGTACCGTCGGGAGCATCAACGGGAATCCATGAAGCGGTAGAACTCAGAGACGGAGACAAAGCCAGATATTTAGGTAAAGGAACTCTCAAAGCAGTTGATAATGTAAATGATATTATTGCAGACCAGATTCTGGGATGGGACGCTTTTGACCAGGTGGGTCTTGATAAAATGCTGATAGCGCTTGATGGAACTCCTAACAAGGGTAAGCTGGGTGCAAATGCTATTTTAGGCGTTTCCATGGCTGTAGCCAGAGCTGCCGCGGAATCTCTGGGACTTCCTCTGTTTCAATATTTGGGCGGCGTAAACGGAAAAGTACTGCCTACACCTATGATGAATATATTAAATGGTGGTTCCCATGCAGATAATACGGTGGATATACAGGAATTTATGATAATGCCTGTAGGTGCCTCAAGCTTCAGAGAAGCTTTGAGAATGGGCGCTGAGGTTTTTCATAATCTTAAAAGCGTACTTAAGGCAAAGGGCATGAATACTGCAGTGGGAGATGAAGGCGGCTTCGCGCCTAATCTTTCTACAAATGAAGAAGCAATACAGGTTATTATAGAAGCAATAGAAAAAGCGGGATACAAACCGGGAGATGATGTGAAAATCGCTCTTGATGTTGCTGCCAGTGAGTTTTATGATGCTGAAAAGGATATTTACAATCTTACCGGCGAGGGTGTGAGCAGGACCGCCGAAGAAATGGTTTCATATTATGAAATGCTCTGCGATAAGTATCCGGTTATTTCTATTGAGGATGGTCTTGCTGAAGACGACTGGAAAGGATGGGCGCATCTTACAGAAAAGCTTGGCGGCAGAATTCAGTTGGTAGGTGATGATTTGTTTGTTACGAATACAGAAAGACTTTCAGAGGGTATCGACAAAGGAATTGCCAACTCTATTCTCATAAAAGTAAATCAAATCGGAACTCTTACAGAAACATTTGATGCTATCGAGATGGCCAAAAAGGCGGGCTATACAGCAGTAGTATCCCATAGAAGCGGAGAGACTGAGGATACTACTATAGCGGATATCGTTGTGGGTCTTAACGCCGGACAGATAAAGACCGGTTCGCTGTCGAGAACAGACAGGATCGCCAAGTATAATCAGCTTCTCAGAATAGAAGAGCTGCTTGATTCTGCAGGACAGTATGCAGGCAGAAATGCTTTTTATAATATAAGGAAAAAATAGACTGTGGAACAAGCAAAGTCATTGATTTTTGAATGGCCCTGTGATAAACTTAAAAAGTTAGAATATGAGGAGGATTGAACATGGGAATAGCTCTTAAAATAGTGCTTGCACTTGTTAGTGTAATACTGATCATAAGTATTTTACTGCAATCCAGCAACAGCGACGGACTTTCCGGATCTATCGCCGGAGGAGCCGAACAGCTTTTCGGAAAGAGAAAGAGTCAGGGCTATGATGCTATATTAAGTAAAATAGCAGCAGTTGCAGCAGTATTATTTATCGTGTTATCATTGGTTCTTGTGGCGATCGAGTAGCGCTCGCCGTTTTGGAACCTTTGTATAAAGTTGTTTTTTATTATTAAATGCTTTAATAGTTCGTGCTCAGCATGTTAGTTAAGAGGTGTCATTGACGCCTCTTATAGTGTACGGGTACGAGGGGGAGGTATCATTAAAATGGAAATCTTTGCAATTCTTGCCGTTGCTGCGGCAATTATTGGACTAGTTGTTGCCGTAGGATTAGCCTCATGGATAAAGAAGGCAGACGAAGGTAACGACAGAATGAAAGAGATCGCCGGTTACATAAGAGAAGGTGCCATGGCGTTTCTTTCAAGAGAGTACAAGATTATGGCTATCGTAATCATTGTGCTTGCTCTGCTCATCGGGTTTGGTCTGCAGAGTGTTACGACAGCAGTTCTTTATGTTGTAGGTGCTTTACTGTCAGTTCTGGCAGGGTATTTCGGAATGAAGGTGGCTACTCTCGGTAATGTGAGAACTGCCAATGCAGCTATGGAGTCCGGAATGAATAAGGCGCTTAAGATCGCATTCAGATCAGGTGCCGTAATGGGATTGGCTGTATCAGGGCTCGGACTTTTAGGACTTGGAGTCGTTTTATGCGTTCTTGATCTGGCAACAGTGGTAGAATGTGTAACAGGATTTGGTTTCGGAGCATCATCGATGGCTCTATTCGGAAGAGTCGGAGGCGGTATCTATACCAAGGCCGCAGACGTAGGAGCTGACCTTGTAGGTAAGGTTGAAGCAGGCATACCTGAAGACGATCCGAGAAACCCTGCTGTTATTGCCGATAATGTAGGGGATAACGTAGGTGACGTTGCCGGAATGGGTTCGGACTTATTTGAATCATATGTTGGTTCTATTATTTCAGCAGTTACTTTGGCATCAGTTGCAGCTGTAAATTCAGGCGGTCTGTTTGATGAAAGCATGGCGGCGCTGTTCCCGCTGATTCTGTCAGGCATAGGAATTCTTGCGTCGGTTATAGGAATATTTATCGTAAGAGGCAAGGAGGGATCAAACCCTGCAAGCGCTCTCAACATGGGTACATATCTGGCAGGTATAATAGTTATTATAGCTACAGTGATCCTTTCAAAGGTAATGCTGGGAAGCTTTAACTATGCTATTGCTATTATCGCAGGTCTGGTAGTGGGTATAGCTATTGGTAAGATTACTGAGATATATACTTCTGCAGATTATAAATCAGTTAAAAAAATTGCAGATCAGTCACAGACGGGTTCGGCAACTACTATAATAAGCGGTCTTGGCGTTGGTATGATGTCAACGTTATGGCCTATAATCTGTATAGCAATAGGAATATTTGTTGCGTACTATACTGCGGGAATGTACGGAATCGCTCTTTCGGCGGTAGGCATGCTTTCAACAACAGGAATGACTGTAGCGGTTGATGCTTATGGTCCGGTTTCAGATAATGCCGGCGGTATAGCTGAGATGTCTGAGCTTCCTGACAATGTGAGAGAAATAACGGACAAGCTTGACTCTGTAGGCAATACTACTGCAGCTATAGGTAAAGGATTCGCTATCGGATCAGCTGCTCTTACTGCTCTGGCGCTGTTTGCATCATATGCTGCAGTGACAGATCTTGAGGCTGTTGATTTACTTGACCCTGTAGTGGTAATCGGACTGTTTATCGGAGCTATGCTTCCATTCCTGTTCTCGGCGTTCACTATGAATTCTGTGGGTAAAGCAGCTAATCAGATGATTGAAGAAGTCAGAAGACAGTTTAAGGCTGACAAGGGAATTCTTGAAGGAACCTCAAAGCCTGATTATGCTCATTGCGTTGATATTTCGACAAGAGCGGCTCTTAAGGAAATGATTGTTCCCGGACTTATGGCAGTGCTTGCTCCATTAGTTATCGGAATCGTGTTGGGACCTGCATCTCTGGGCGGTATGCTCGGAGGAGCTTTATCATCAGGTGTTCTGATGGCTCTTATGATGGCTAATGCCGGCGGAGCTTGGGACAATGCTAAGAAGTATATAGAAGAAGGCCATTATGGCGGAAAAGGTTCAGATCCGCATAAGGCTGCAGTTGTAGGAGATACTGTAGGAGATCCGTTCAAGGATACCTCAGGTCCTTCAATAAACATTCTTATCAAACTTATGACTATCGTGGCATTGGTATTCGCACCTGTATTCGTACAGATCGGCGGACTTATCAATATGCTGTTCTAAACAGAAGAAAAATAACTTTCAAATCAAAAGGCCCGGAAATTTTTCCGGGCCTTTTGATTTACAGAAAATACTGTGCTAAAAGATTTTTATCTTGATACATTGAAAAAACAAAGCATTTTTTACATATTATCCATGTTCATGTAGAGGCAGATGTTGTTTTCTTCAACTGTATTTTCTTTTATAAGAAGAATAAGGAAACGGCCGTCATTTGAGAGAGCATAATTATAGACGGATTTGCAATCGGAATTTATTGTGGTGAGTTTATTTCCTTTTATATCATATGTTCCGACTTTTTCTGATAGATAGATTTTGTTGTTTCTTAAAAATGATATATGGTCGGGGAATAGGTCTTTTTCAGTATTTTCACTTACTGCGACCCATGTTCCCGTAATTTTATATTTGGAGCTTCCTGTATATAAACAATAGATTATATAAATAATAAATACTATTAATATTAGAGATACTGTTGCTTTAAATATTATTTGATAGTGAATTTCAGTTTTGTTTTTTTGTTCCACAGTGGCACCCTTACTTAAAATAAAAGTTTATAGTACATAAATGACATTTAGTAGATGTCAAATTAATTGATATTCTATCATATTATTGCATTAATGACAAGCACTGAATGTCAATGTGGGGAGTCACAGAATGTACAAAAATAAAAATGGAAACAGGAATAATATATGTGGTGAGAAGATACGTGTATTGAGGACTGTACGTGGATCTAATATGTCTCAGAGAGCGCTTGCTGATAAAATGCAGCTTCTGGGAATAGATCTGGATAAAAATGCTATTCAGAGGATAGAGTCAGGCCAGAGATTCATTACTGATATAGAATTGAAAAGTTTTGCGGATTTTTTTCATATAAGTGTGGATGAATTATATAAAAACTAATTAGACTAATTTTACTTTTCAAAAACTTGGAAGCTATCTGGTGCGATATTTTTTTTATAAAAAGCAGATAATAAAAGGGAAAACAAGAGAGGAGAAAAGTGATGAAAAAGACAAGACTTTTTCTGGCAGCAATTCTTTGTGTGTCACTCTTGGCTTTTGCCGGATGCGGAAGTGATGACAATAACGGAAACACTGACGCCAGCGACGGAACCGTAACGGAGAAGAATGTCGACAGAAACGACGACAATAAATCTAAAGACGATGATTCCTTAACTGATGATATGGCAGATGGCGCAAGAGATGCTATCGATGATGTTGAAGACGGAGTTAATGATGTCAAAGACGGTATCGACGGCAATGACAGAACAGATGCTACCAAGGAAACAAATAACAAGTAAAAGTTTACAGCATAAAAGGTGGCATTGCCACCTTTTATGCTGTAAAATGAGATTAATACATATGAGAGGAACATCTGATGGGAAAACGTAAGAAAAAAAAGAGGTTATCGGGAGTACTGAGCAAACATAGAAGAGGATTCGGATTTGTCAAATGTGGCGGATTTGACAGCGATATATTTATAGCCGCAGATTCTATGAACGGTGCCATGAATGATGATGAAGTAGAAGTAGATCTTATTCCGGAGTATCTGTGGAGAGAATCTCCTGAGGGAATAATAACTAAAATTCTTAACAGAAAAACATCTGAAGTTGTGGGAACTTTTGAAAAGAGTAAAAAGTTTGGTTTTGTCGTCCCTGACAGTAAGAAATACAGGGAAGATATTTTTATAAGAAAAAAAGATTTTTCAGGAGCAAAAAAAGGAGATAAAGTAGTTGCTCAGATAACCAAATATCCTGATAAACATAATAATGCAGAAGGAAAAATAACAGAAATAATTAGCAGAGCCGGGCAGCCGGGCGGAGATATTAAGGCTCTTGCAAGAAGTTATGATATGAGAGAGACGTTTCCCAGTAAGGTGAATGCAGAGGCTAAGGCGGTAAAACGTAAAGGCATAACTTTTGATGAGTTGAAGAACAGAAGGGATCTTCGCAGTAAAAAGATATTTACCATAGACGGAGAAGATTCCAAGGATTTTGATGATGCTGTATCTATAGAGCTTCTCGATAACGGGAATTATCTTTTAGGAGTGCATATTGCAGATGTTGCGCATTATGTGAAGGAAGACGGACCTCTTGATAAAGAAGCCTTGAAGCGCGGAACAAGCGTGTATCTTTTGGATCAGGTTATTCCTATGCTGCCTAAAGAACTCTCTAATGGCATATGCAGTTT
Organism: Lentihominibacter sp.; assembly: GCF_046951855.1. NCBI lineage: Bacteria > Bacillati > Bacillota > Clostridia > Peptostreptococcales > Anaerovoracaceae > Lentihominibacter > Lentihominibacter sp. Next base: position 39,344 of record NZ_JBKTXS010000016.1, read on the forward strand.
GAATCCTCATGAAGACAGATTGACTTTATCTGTAGATATGGAAATTACTCCTGCAGGAACGCTTGTAAGGCATGAGATATATGAAAGTATTATAAATTCAATAGAAAGACTCATATATGATGATGTGTCAGATCTTATAGAGAAAAACGACAGTAAGGTGAGCGAAAGATATGTTCATATAAAAGATGAATTGTTTATGATGCAGAATCTTGCGGTAAGGCTTTCTAAAATAAGACATGACAGAGGAAGCCTTGATTTTGATTTAGATGAGGCTTATATAACGCTTGATGAGAGCGGTATTCCTGTAAATGTGGGTATCGCGGAGCGAAGAAGCGCGAATAAAATGATAGAGGAGTTTATGCTTCTGGCAAATGAAACTGTCGCTGAACATTTTTTTTGGTTGGAAACGCCTTTTGTATATAGAGTTCATGAAAAACCCGAGGCAGATAAAATTGAACAGCTTAAGATTTTTTTAAGAGGGTTTGGCATTGTTTTGAGAGGGAATGCAGGAGGTATGTATCCTAAAGCAATAAGTTCTGTATTGGACGGTGTAAAAGGTAAAGTAAATGAACGAGTTGTTAATTCTGTTGCTCTTAGAGCTATGCAGAAAGCGTATTACAGTACTGAGTGTCAGGGCCATTTCGGTCTGGCTTTAAAATATTATTGTCATTTTACTTCACCTATAAGGCGTTATCCTGATCTTATAATACACAGAATAATAAAGAGATACCTGAAAGAAGGAATTACATCTAAAACAGCAAGGCATTACAGAAAAAAGGCTGAGTATGCGTCAGAACAGTCCTCTCTTATGGAGAGAAAGGCAGTTGATGCCGAAAGAGAGGTCGAAAAACTAAAAAAAGCGGAATATATAAGTTATCATGTGGGAGAGTTCTTTGACGGAATAATAAGCGGTGTAACTAATTTCGGAATATATGTGCAGCTTGAGAATACTGTTGAGGGACTTGTGAGAATAGATGAACTCAAAGATGATTATTATGATTACCACAAAGAAAAATACGCCCTCATAGGAAGACGTACCAATAGAGCCTACAAATTAGGCGATGAAATTTCCATTATTGTAGATTATGTTGATCTTGACAAGCGAGAAATTAATTTTTTGATTGCAGACCGCCTGTAATACTTATAGCAGAAAGTGCATCTCCTGCTTCATCTATAAAGACCGGCTTTGAAGCTATGTCACCAAGAGACAGAATTCCCACTATTTTAGAGGCTTCCACAACAGGAAGCCTTCTTATTTGGTGTGAAGAAAAAAGAAGCGCTGCATCGTGGATACTCATATCCGGTGAAACAGTAACGGGATCATTTGTCATTATATCTCGCGAGGTCATACCGTCTATCTGTTTTTCAGCGAGAACTCTAAGAACCAGATCTCTGTCTGTTACTATACCTTTAAGATGGCCTGCGTCATCACATACGGGAAGACTTCCCACATTATCTTTTCTCATATGGGAAGCGATCTGTGATATTGGCGTATTTTCACTTACACATGTAATGTTGGTACTCATAAGATCTTTGACTTTCATTTTACTGCCCTCCTATATATCTATATAGATAGGATTGCCACAATGTAAAAGAATTATCACATGAGTAAAGATGGTATTATCGGTCACGTCCCCAGAAAGTTTTGCTGAAAAGTATTATTATTGTAAAGAGTTCCAGTCTTCCTATGATCATCAATCCGCTGAGATACACTTTGAGAACCGGATGGAATGCAGAAAAATTTCCTAAAGAGGCTGTTTCGCCAAAAGCAGATCCTGTATTGGAAAGCATCGCAAGGGCAGAAGTGATAGTGGATTCCAGATCCAGACCCTGAAATGAAAGTATAAATGATGAAACCAGAAATATAACCATATATGTGCAGATAAAAGCTGATATGGAAGACACCACAGGGGCTGAAACAGGACGTTTTCCTATTTTGACAGCTACTACAGATCGGGGATGTATTCTTTTTATACATCCTCTCCAGATGAGTTTAAGCATAATGATTACTCTTACAACTTTTATGGAGCCTGAAGTGGACGAAGCACAGCCTCCGATGAACATCAGTATCATAAGTACAAGTTGACACATTGAAGGCCATGTCATATAAGGAGAGCGAGTATATCCTGCAGTAGTGCCCATACTGACTACCTGAAAAAAGGAATCACGCAGAGCAGATCCGGGACTGCTTCCGTTGACATACATGAGGCTCAATGTACAAAGAACAGTAGATACAGCCATTATAATCATGAATGCTCGCAGCTCAATATCCTTAAAGAAAAAGGAAAATTTACCGGTTATAAGATAGTGATAAAGTACAAAGTTTAGGGATGATAACACACAAAATGAGGAAATGACTATCTCTACATAAAGGCTGCTGTAATAAGCAATACCTGTAGGGTGAACCATAACACCTCCTGTGCTGATGCTGCCCATGGAATTTATGACTGCATCAAAAAAAGGCATTTTTCCGGATAGCATTAAGAGCGTTATTTCGATCAGGGTAAGTGAAATATAGGTTATATATAGTATCTTTGCCGAGTCACTCATGCGTACTGTCATTTTTCTCAGAACAGGTCCGGGGGTTTCGGCTTTCGCTATTATCTGGCCGTTTATTCCTAATGCAGGAAGAATAGAAATGACAAACAGGAGTATCCCCATACCGCCAACCCAGTTGGAGATGGCTTTCCATAAAAGCATTCCTCCGGAGAGAAGCTTTCCGGAAACAGCCGTGCATCCTGTTGTAGTAAAACCTGATGTAGCTTCAAAGAATGCATCTACATAATTATCTGTAAAACCTGAGAGATAGTAGGGGAAAGCGCCTATCAGAGAAGCAAGTATCCAGCATGCAGCAACGACTATATATCCTTCACGGGCTCTGAATTTGATTTTATGGGATTTTATTAGAACTGCTGTCAGAGTACCGAATATTATTGAGCAGGGAGAACATATTCTAAATGCATGTGATGCGCTTATATCTCCTGTCTGCTCGGAATATATCCATGGTATCACCATAGATATACCGAGAATAAGAATTATTATCCCTAAGATTTTCACTATAGCTTTATAATTCAGATTTGGGGTATACATTTTAAAAATCTCCTAACGGTCGGGGTTCCAGAATCTTGGAGTCAGAATGATAAACAGAGTATAAAGTTCCAGTCTTCCTGCCAGCATATATATCGAAAGTAAATATTTTGAAAGAGGGGACAGAACCCCGAAGTTCTGAACAGGCCCCACCATACTGAATCCCGGACCTGTATTTCCTATACAGGTTATGACAGATGAGAAACAAGTCATCATATCAGCATTTTCCAGTGAAATGACAAAGGCCCCGGCAAATATCATTACAATATACAAAAATAAGTGATTTACGATTGCCGATACAGTATCACTCGGCATATTTTTACCGTTAAGTTTTATCGATTCGACAATATTAGGGTGAAGTCTTGTGGATATACCTCTTTTTATCAGTTTCAATACTACAAGTATTCTTATAACCTTGATACCGCCTCCGGTAGATGATGAACAGCCGCCGATAAACATAAGCAGAAGAAGGATCATCTGGCATACTATAGGCCATGTTTCGTAATCTGCTGTGATGAATCCTGTTGTTGTAAGTATGGAAGATACTTGGAATACAGAATCGCTGAAGGCAAGCTTTACAGAATCATATTGGCCGCTTGCCAGCAGACAGATAAAGATAAATACAGAAGAAAATACAAATATAAGTAAATATAGTTTAAATTCGGAATCTCTTGTAAAAGCTTTTATACCTTGCTTGATGGAATGATAATACAGGTTGAAATTCACTCCGCATAAAAACATAAAAACTGTGATAACCATACGTATGTATGTACTGTCGAAGTGACCGACGCTGTCGGAGTAATTAGACAGACCGCCTGTGCCGACAGATCCGAAAGAATTTATCAGAGCATCGTATAAGCTCATTCCTCCAAACATGAGAAGTATTGTTTCCAAGACTGTAAAAAAAAGATAAATAGTATAAAGTGTTTTGGCAGTATCAGACATTTTTGGCGTAACTTTATCCAAAGAAGGCCCGGGCGCCTCGGAAACTGCGATGTTCTGGCCGCTTATTCCCAGAGACGGCATAAGCGCTATTGCAAAGATTAGTATTCCCATACCGCCTATCCAGTGAGTAAAGGATCTCCAGAACAATATACCTTTAGGAAGCAATTCCGGTTTTGCCAGAACTGTTGAACCGGTAGTGGAAAAACCTGAACATGATTCAAAAAAGGCATCGGCAAAATGTGGGATACTGTCTGTTGCAATAAAAGGGATAGAACCTAATATGGCAGATATGAACCAGCATAATGTGACTATTAAAAATCCATCTCTGACTTTGAGCTGCTGAGTTTGTTTTTGACACAGTTTCATGAGAAGCATACCAATAAGACTTGCTATCAGCATTATGAGAAGGAATGGTATATATATGGATGAATCATCATATATAAAGGAAACAATAACTGACGGAAGCATCGAAAGGCCGACTACAGCCAGTACGATGCCGATTATTCTTAGTATTGAACTGAGACTTAGATTCATAAATTCACCTGTTTACCTTTTGAGAAATCCCAGCTTTCCTGTATCTTTCAGGAGTGTTTCTGTGATAGCTCTGTCTCTCAAAAGGCTGAGAAGAATAATCCTGTCATCTTCGTGGATTTCAGTATCACCATTGGGGATTATAACGTCACTGCCTCTGTGTATGGCAGCTATTATGATACCTTCATGAAGTTCAAGCTCGCAGATAGGGGTATCGAGTATACTCATATGGGGAGTAGCGATGATTTCCATAAGTTCGGCCTGACCTTCGATGAGATGAGAGGACAGTATCTTTTGTGAACCGAGAACAAAGTGGAGTATATTACTGGTAGTTATGTCAAGAGGATTGAGAGCCATGTCTATGCCCATGCGGGAAATTATCTCGGCGTAGCTTGTCCTGCTGACCTTGGCAATAACGTCTTCAATACCATGTTGCTTTGCTGTCAAGGCGAGAAGAAGATTATCTTCGTCGAATCCCGTAACAGTTACTACTGCATCCATCATATCCAGATTTTCCTCTTCAAGGAGGGTAAGGTCTGTAGCATCTCCGTGAAGTATCATAACATCTTCAAGGTGAGTTGAAAGATAATGACATCGTTTTTTGTTCATCTCTATGATTTTTACAGCAGCTCCGAATTCGGACAGCATCTCAGCGAGATAAAAGCCTGTTTTCCCTCCTCCTATTATCATAACTTTTTGCAGATCAGTATATTTACCTCTTTCATGTACTTTGGCATTGAGAGACAGTATGGGAGCTTTTTCTCCTATAACATAAACGAAATCTTCGTCTTCTATGACCTCATCTCCATGAGGTATAATGACTTTGCCGTTTTTCGATATAGCGACTACAAGCATATTGGGTAGTATTTTAGGTATCTCTCTCATGGATTTTCCAATCAGCCGAGGGTATCTGTCTACGGAAAATTCTACGAGAGAAACTTTCCCGGATGAGAATATACCGTTACTGAGAGTATATTTTTCTGCAAGGTATTTATAGATCTCAACCGTTATACCTTGATCAGGGTTAACAATATGATCTATTCCCATGGATTCTTTGATAAAATTAATCTGCTGCATGTGTTCGGGGTCTCTTATTCTTGCTACTACTTTGCTGCAGCCCAGACGTTTTGCGAATGAAGCTATTACTATATTTGCTTCATCGTTGCCTGTAGTTGTAATGAGGAAATCGTATGAATCAATATCCAGTTGTTTTAATATTTTTATTTCCTTGGCGTTTCCGTTTATGGTCATGACATCTATTTGAGAACTGATTTTCTGTAAGAGATTCTCATCAGTATCTACGATGGTGACCGAATGATCGCCGCCGAGCAATGCTTTTGCTACACTCATTCCAAGCTTGCCGGCGCCGACTATTACTATTTTCATAACTTCTCCTCTGTATCTATCCATATATAATCAAACATAATAATTTTACCACTTCTTATGCGGATTTCAACATCTAATTGCAAGAAGCCTGCAAATGCATTAAAATATTATAGAAAATATCGGAACGAGGTGAAGGGAAAAATGAAGATAAAGAGGTTTATATGTGGGATGCTGGAGAGCAATGGATATGTGATATATCAGCAAGACGGAGCGGATTGCTATGTAATAGACCCTGGATATGGTCCAAATGTATTTAAGGACTTCATAAAAGAACATTCTCTTTATTTAAAGGGAATACTTCTGACGCATTATCATTATGATCATGTAGGGGCGGTACAGAAACTCAAAGATTTTTTTGATTGTCCAGTATATATGCATCGATATGATTGTGACCTATATAAAAAGGATGTGGACGTATATCTGGAAGATGGTGATATCATATACCTTGATGGGGAAGCCATCAGAGTGATAAATACTCCAGGACATACGAAAGGCAGTGTATGTTTTTTCAGTGAAAGGAGTAAGCTGGCTTTTACAGGGGACACTGTTTTTAATGTAGATCTTGGCAGGACAGATCTTGAGAGTGGGTCGGAATCGGATATGCGAAAGAGCATACATGATATTGTTGATACATGGGGAAACGATATTATGATATATCCGGGACACGGGGATGGCTGTACTATGAAAACAGTAAGGAAGATAAACAGAGAATTCATTGATATAGTGAATGAGAGGTAATTAAATGGCTGTAAAACTGATAGCTCTTGATATGGATGGAACAACGCTCAATGATGACGGGATAATAAGCAGGCGAAACAGGGAGGCTTTGAACAGAGCAGCGAGAAAAGGTGTGAATATAGTGGTGGCTACAGGGCGTCCTCGTTCCGCCCTTCCAAAAGATGTTTTTGAGATATCGGCTATAAGATACGCGCTTACATCTAATGGAGCGAGGATAACGGATCTCATCGAAGAAAAATCTATTTATGAGAACTGCATGTCATCGCTGGCTGCAGAAAGCGCTGTCAGACTTCTGCAGGAGTATCACTATGTTATAGAATGTTTTATAGATGGAGTGGCCTATATAGAAAAAGAGTATTATGAAAAAGTGAAAAAATCGGGGAAGAGTTTCCGCAGCGTCAGTTATATTCTGAACACCAGAAATCCGGTTGAAGATATATATAGTTTTATTTTGGAACATAAGAATTCTATAGAGAATATAAATGTAAATTTTGAGGATACGTCAGAAAAGCCGGCGATGAGAGAAAAGCTGATGACTATTCCGCAGGCTACTATAACCAGTTCTTTTAATCATAATCTTGAGATAGGGGGTGCCACTACCAGTAAAGCAGAAGCTTTGAAACATATGTGCAGGATGATGGGAATAGATCAGAAGGAAATGATGGCTGTAGGAGACAGCCCTAATGATATAGCGATGCTGAAAGCTTCAGGGCTTCCGGTGGCTGTGGGAAATGCCAAAGATGAAGTTAAAGCCGTGGCAAAGTATATAGCTCCGACAAATCATATGGACGGAGTGGCAGATGCTGTAGAAAAATTCGTGCTGAAAGAATAAACATCGCTGTTAAAGAAGAATTACTTATGAAAAGGATCCGTAGACAGATCCTTTTTTTGTTGCACAGATAATATTCATAATAAATACAAAACTTGTCCTTAAACATAATAAATGTCTTTTAATATCAGCATTTTTTATTATATAGGATAAAAATATATGGATAAATTTGTAAAAAATGTGTTGACACAAAACAAATGGCATACTATCATATATGTAAAAATATGGAAAAAGGAGGAGCCTATGAACAATCTGGAACTTGGACGGGCAGGGGAGGAAGCTGCGGCAAAAATTTTGGAATCGGGAGGATATAAAATCCTAGATCGTAATTACAGATGTACTTCGGGAGAAATAGATATTGTAGCTGAAAGAGATTTAGAAATAAGTTTCATAGAGGTTAAAACAAGAAGAAATTACAGATATGGAAGACCATGTGAAGCTGTAAATCAGATAAAAAAGAAGCATATAAGAAATGCTGCTATTTCTTATTTAAAGGAGAAAAACAACGGAAGAATTTTTTACAGAAAAATAAATTTTGATATTATGGAAATCGTAGTAGAACATATGAAGAATGTGTTCTGATGAAAATAAAGGGGTGAGAAGGGATGCTTTCCAAGATAAGGACAGCAACGCTCAAAGGGATAGATGGCTGTGTGGTAACTGTAGAAGCTGATATACACAGAGGTCTTCCTCTATTGACGGTAGTAGGCCTTGCTGACGTTACAATAAAGGAGGCCTGTAAACGTATCAAACCGGCTATAATAAATTCAGGATATAGTTTTCCTAATGAAAGAGTGACGGTTAATCTGTCGCCTGCAGGAAAAAGAAAGGAAGGAAGTCATTTTGATTTGCCCATCGCTGTGGCAATAATATCTTTGCAGCATGGAGGTATTGATATACGTGATACCGCTCTGATGGGGGAGGTATCACTGGATGGAAAAATAAATCCTGTAAACGGGATCTTACCACTTGCTTTGAGTGTGAGAAAAGCAGGAATTAAAAATATAATTCTTCCGCTCAAAAATGCTCAAGAGGCATCGGTTTTAAAAGATATAAATGTATTTCCTGTTACAGATCTGTGTCAGGTTACAGATCATATTTTCGGAATAGAGAAAATAAAGGTATATAGATGTAATGAAATATCCGGAAATAAAAATGAGAACAGAGATTTTTCTCAGGTTATAGGGCAGGAAACTGCCAAAAGGGCGGTGACTATCGGAGCTGCCGGAAATCATGGAATATTGATGATAGGAAGCCCTGGGTGTGGGAAAACTATGATAGCTAAACGTATACCTACGATAATGCCGGAACTCACATATGAAGAAAAACTTGAGATCACAGGGATATACAGTGTTGCAGGGCTTCTGAAACAAGGTCAGGCCATAGTAAGTGAGAGGCCCTTCAGAGATCCACATCATACGACTTCAAAAGCGGCATTGATAGGTGGAGGAAAGAAGCCTCGGCCGGGAGAATTATCTCTGGCTCACAGAGGAGTGCTTTTTTTGGACGAATTAGGAGAATTTGAAAGCAGTGTTATAGATACCATGAGGCAGCCCGTAGAAGATGGCTTTATAAGGATAAAGCGTCAATCTGATGAGGTGATATTTCCCTCAAAAGTAATGATAGTAGCTGCCGCCAATCCATGCAGATGCGGCAATTTATGGGATGAGAAAAAAGTTTGTACATGCACAGACAGACAGCTTGATAATTATATGAAAAAACTTTACGGACCTTTTTCCGATAGGATAGATATGCATATAAAAATGAGTCCTGTTGAAGGAAGTGAGATAATAAACGCAGGAAGGGCAGTACGTGTGATGTCATCAAATCAAATGAGAAAAAAAGTAAATGATGCGGTGGCTTTGCAGCGTGAAAGGTATCGAAATACAGTGTATGAAAATAACGGGAGTCTGGATGAGCGAGGTATAAAACAATTTTGTATGCCTGACACAAATGGTTTGAAATTGATGTCGGAAGCCTATGAGAAAATGGGGATATCTATGAGAGCTTACGGCAAACTTTTGAAAATATCCAGAACCATAGCAGATCTTCAGCAGGACAGAGAAATAAGAGAAGAACATGTGGCCGAAGCATTGATGTACAGAATATCTTCCGTAAGAAATCAGGGTATCCGAAGGTTTTGAAATATTAGGGAGGTTGGAATATGAAAAGAAGTATAAAAAATATAGAAAGAATAACGCCGGGTATGCATCAATATCCTCAGCTTTTGAAAGAAATATGCGATTATCCTAAAGAGCTTTTTTGCAGAGGAGATATTTCTCTGTTGAAAAAGAGGTGTGTAGCAGTGGTGGGTTCCAGGAATACTACCGTATATGGAAGGAGTACAGCTGTCAAATTTTCCGGGCAGCTGTCAAGAGCCGGACTTGCTGTCGTAAGTGGTATGGCAAAAGGTATAGATACTTGCGCTCATAGGGGAGCGCTTGATGTTGGAGGAAAGACAATAGCAGTCTTGGGCTGTGGCATAAATGTATGCTATCCCAAATCAAATCTTGAATTGAAGAATGATATAGAAGAAAAAGGTCTTGTGATATCTGAATATTCTCCGGATACAGTTCCGCAGAGATACTTTTTTCCACAGAGGAACAGAATAATAAGCGGTCTTTGTGAGGTGACGATAGTGGTTCAGGCAGGAAACAGCAGCGGAGCTCTTATTACAGCAGAGTGTTCTGCGGATCAGGGACGTGATGTTTGTGCTGTCCCGGGGAATGTGGACAGTCAATATAATATGGGAAGCAATAAATTGATAAAAGAGGGCGCGATACCTGTGCTGAGTCCCGGCGATGTCTTTGAGCTGCTCGGAGTAAATACGGAAGATGACAAAGAAACAGAAGAAATATTGGGGAGCACGGAGAGATGTATTTATTCTGCGTTGAAAAAACATGGAGAATTAAGACTTGATCAGCTTTGTGAGATCTTGTCAAAACCACCTTCATACATTGCGGGAATTGTAACTGTAATGGAAATGAAGGGCTTTGTTTTTTCGAATCTTGGAAAAATTTTTATTGCAAAAGGATAAAAATATACATATAATCAAATACTAGAAGCTAAACTTAGGTAAAAAGGAGGGGTCTTCATGGCTGCAGCAAAAAAAATACTGGTAATTGTCGAGTCACCATCGAAGGCTAAGACAATAGGGAAATTTTTAGGGGGACGTTATAAAGTCATTGCTTCGGTGGGACATGTGCGTGATCTGCCTAAAAGTAAGCTGGGCATAGATATAGAGAATGATTTTGAACCCCAATACATATCGATAAGAGGTAAAGGGGATATAATAAAAGAATTAAAGAAAGAAGCCAAGAATGCATCTAAAGTCTATCTTGCAACTGACCCGGACAGAGAAGGAGAAGCTATATCTTGGCATTTGGCGTTTTTGCTGGGAATAGATGCAGCAACGCCTTGCAGAATTGTGTTTAATGAAATAACCGAAAAAGCAATTAAGGATGCGATAAAGAAGCCGAGACCTATAGATCTGAGT
>NZ_JBKTXS010000017.1:0-43189 GCF_046951855.1 Lentihominibacter sp.
GCAGCTATTAGAGCTCTTCAGACTGCAGGTCTTGAAATCACGATGATTAAAGATATCACGCCGATACCGCACAATGGATGCAGACCGCCTAAGCGCAGAAGAGTCTAATAGAGGGGAGGAAAACGATTATGGCAGTAAACAGAGATCCTATTTTGAAGAGATGCAGATCCCTTCAGATCGATCCAAGTCACTTGGGTATTTTTAAGGAGTCAAAGAGAGCTCCTCAGAAAAGCATGAAAAAAATGAGCGAATACGGCCTTCAGCTTCGCGAGAAGCAGAGAGCAAAATTCGTTTACGGAGTTCAGGAAAAACAGTTCAGAAATACATTTGAAAAAGCATCAAAGAAAAAGGGTATCACAGGTGAAAACCTTTTGATTATGCTGGAGAAGAGACTGGACAATGTAGTTTACAGAATGGGACTTTCATTGACCAGAAGAGAAGCAAGACAGCTGGTTGTTCACGGTCACTTCACGGTAAATGGTAAAAAAGTGAACATTCCTTCCTATCAGGTAAAGGCGGGAGATGTGATCAAAGTTAAGGAAAAGAGCGTAAGCTCACCTAAGTTCCAGGAGATCAAGGATATGACTGTAGGAATTCCTCAGTGGCTCACTGTTGACAGAGAAAAGCTGCAGGGAACAGTTCTCGCTGATCCTACAAGAGAACAGATAGACACGCCAATAGAAGAACACTTAATCGTCGAATTGTATTCCAAGTAATCCATTGACTGACCGTTACAGTTTTGGAATGAAAAGGAGGGTTTTGAGTGATAGAAATCGAAAAACCAACAATCGAATGTATATTTTCAGACGAAGATTCCAATTATGGAAAATTCGTAGTAGAGCCTCTTGAGAGAGGCTATGGCACTACCCTTGGAAACAGCCTGAGAAGAATTCTTTTGAGTTCACTTCCGGGCGTTGCCGTTACTTCGGTCAAGATCGATGGTATTCTTCATGAGTTTTCTACCATTCCGGGAGTAAAAGAGGATGTTACTGAAATTATTCTCAATCTCAAAAAGCTTGCAATAAAGCTTAGCGGTGAAAATACAAAGAGAGTTCTCATCAATGCTATAGGACCTAAAGAAGTGACCGCTGCGGATATTCTGGGGGATTCAGATGTGGAAATCTTTAATCAGGATCTTCATATCGCTACGCTTGAAGAGAATGCAACGCTCATAATGGAGATTAATCTGGCAAGGGGAAGAGGATATGTTCCCGCTGATATGAATAAGGATGAGAATACACCTATATCAGTAATACCTACAGACTCGATTTACACACCTGTAAAGAAGGTAAACTTCACGGTGGAGAATACGAGAGTGGGACAGGTGACCGACTATGATAAGTTGATCCTTGAAATCTGGACAGATGGTTCTATAACCCCAAGTGAAGGAGTGTCGATAGGCGCAAAGATTATGCAGGAGCATTTAAGTCTGTTTGTGGAACTTACCGATTCTACCGAAAGCATGGAAATCATGGTTGAAAAGGAAGAAAATCAGAAAGAAAAGGCACTTGAAATGACTATCGAGGAGCTGGAACTTTCAGTTCGTTCTTTCAACTGCCTCAAGAGAGCGGCAATCAATACTGTAGAGGAACTTACTCACAGAAGCGAAGAAGACATGATGAAGGTTAGAAACTTGGGTAAAAAGTCATTGGATGAGGTTAAACATAAACTTGAAGAATTAGATCTAAGCCTCAGACAGAGTGACGAATAAGATAAAATAATATAGGAGGATACAGCGATGCCAGGATATAGAAAATTAGGCAGATCTTCAGCTCACAGAAAAGCGATGTTGAGAAATCTGGTAACTGATCTTTTTAGAGAAGGCAGAATAACAACTACCGATACCAGAGCTAAAGAAGCCAGAAGACAGGCAGAAAAAATGATAACACTTGCTAAGCGTGGAGATCTCCACGCCAGAAGACAGGTGTTGGCATATGTATACGACGAAACTGTAGTAGCTAAACTGTTTGATGAAATCGCACCGAAGTACGAAGACAGACAGGGTGGATACACAAGAATCCTCAAGCTTGGACCCAGACAGGGAGACAATGCTGAAATGGCATTCTTGGAATTAGTTTAGTCATATATGACAGAATAAAATTTTAAAATAACAGGATAGAGGCGCGGAGTTTATCAGTAATTTTTTCGATCTGACATAGGGAGTTGGTATATTGGATAAATGAAAGGAAACTTCGCCGAAGGAGTTTTGGTCCCCGGCCTTGGCTTCTGGGCCGCCGCAGAATATGCGGCGGACTGTCACATAAGTGGAGAGCTATCCATGGAGATCCCATAATGGATTTTCTTTACCATGGATATTGATTAATACAATGTTCATGGTATTTTTTATAAAATAATAATATTAAACGCACTAATATCTGGAGGAAAAAATGGAGAGTTTTAGAAACAGAGCGGCTCGGATAGTGATGCTTGTCACATCACTTATAATGATATGTCCGATGTTTGCTTTTGCAGAAGAGGCAGGGGCAGAGGAACCTGCTTTGTATGCTACTGCGTGGGCGATAGTTCCGCCGGTGGCAGCTATACTGCTTGCACTTATCACCAAAGAAGTATACAGTTCATTGTTTATAGGAGTAGTTATAGGAGGAGTTCTTTATGCCGGAAGTTTTGAGGGAACGCTGACACATGTTATCAGTGACGGTATAGTAGGTTCTCTGTCAGATGCATATAATGTGGGGATATTAGTATTCCTTGTTATCCTGGGAGTTATAGTCGCTCTCCTCAATAAATCAGGAGGATCGAAAGCTTTTGGCGTATGGGCCAGCAAGAGGATAAAAACGAAAACAGGAGCTCAGCTTGCTACTATAGTATTAGGAATTCTTATATTTGTAGACGACTATTTTAACTGTCTTACAGTAGGAAGCGTAATGTCTCCTTTGGCAGAAGCCAACGGAGTAAATCGTACAAAGCTTGCATATCTTATAGATGCTACAGCTGCACCTGTGTGTATCATAGCTCCGATATCATCATGGGCGGCCGCAGTGACAGGCTTTGTTGAGGGAGAGAATGGTTTTACTCTGTTCATTCAGGCAATTCCGTTTAATTTTTATGCGCTTTTGACGATAGCAATGATGTTCCTGATTGTTGGGATGAAGTTTGACTATGCAAAAATGAGAGAGTACGCTGATAAAATACAGGAACAGAAAGCTGATGATACAGAAGCACTTACAACCGATAAAGCGTCTCACAGGAAAGACGGAAAAGTTATAGATCTGGTTCTTCCTATTATCATTTTGATCATATCATGCGTTGTGGGTATGATTTATACTGGTGGATTTTTCAGCGGTACGGGCTTTGTGGAGGCTTTCTCTGGATGTGATGCATCTGTAGGATTGTCGCTTGGAAGTATATTTGCTCTTATAATCATAGTTATAGTTTATATGGCAAGGGGAGTTCTTGGATTCAAAGAGAGCATGGATTGTATTCCTGAAGGATTTAAGGCCATGGTAGCGCCTATATTGATACTTACGCTGGCATGGACGCTTAAATCCATGACAGACAGTTTAGGCCTTGCCGAGTTTGTATCAGTGGCTACAGAATCTGCTGCCGGATCATTTATGAATTTACTGCCGGCTATAATATTCGCCATAGGATGTTTTCTTGCCTTTGCATCGGGAACATCATGGGGGACGTTTGGAATACTTATTCCTATTGTTGTAGAAGTCTTCCAAGGCAATGATCCGCAACTCATGATTATTTCGATTTCAGCCTGCATGGCGGGAGCAGTATGCGGAGATCACTGTTCGCCTATTTCGGATACTACCATCATGTCAAGTGCCGGAGCCAGATGCAATCATGTAGCACATGTTACTACGCAGCTTCCGTATGCTATGACAGTAGCAGCTATTTCATTTGTTACATATATAATAGCAGGATTTACCAGAAGCGCTTGGATATCACTTCCTGCGGGACTTCTGATTCTCGTTGTCGTGCTTGTCGTTATTAAGAAGACGCAGAAACCTCTTAAGACAGAAAGCATTCAGGCATAAAGCCTTAAGAAAATCAGAAAAGTAACGATAGATAATTTTGCATAATAAAAAACTGATCTTTTTCGGTAATGTTCCGAAAGATCAGTTTTTTTCTGGTTTATCTTTCGTATACTATTTTTCCATCCAGTATGGTCATATCTGTTTTAATTGATTTGATGTTTTCTGTAGAGGTTTCCAATATATTTTCGGATAAAACTACCATATCGGCAAGTTTGCCGGGTTCAAGGCTTCCTTTGATGTTTTCTTCAAGAGAAGCATAGGCACCGTTATAAGTATACATTCTTATGGCATCCATTATACCTATGCATTGTCCGGCGCCGGCTATCATACCGCTGCATTTATCAGCTCTTGTCATGGCGCCGTATATTCCTATCATAGGGTTAGCATTGATTACGGGAGAATCTGATCCGAGCGCAGCGATGATATCGTTATCAATATATGATTTTAACGGAAACATATAGTTTACACGATCACCGTAATATTTGATGTATATTTCAGCATTTTCGTTGAAAAATCCCGGATTCGGCACAGGTACTATGCCGGCTTTTTTTATTCTTTTCAGCAGATTTTCATCGATGATTCCGCAGTGTTCTATTCTATGTCTGCAAGGTCGGGGATTTTGATCCATTGCCCGCTCTATAGAAGTAAGTATGACATTCACTGCTGCATCTCCTACTGCATGGGCTGATACATTGAATCCGGCATTATGCGCTTTGATGATAATGTCGTCTGATTCTTCCTGCGTATATAATTGAATTCCCTTTAAATGGGGATTATGACTGTATGGCTTTGTAGTAGCACAAGAAGGTCCACTGGTACTTCCGTCTATCAGTATTTTAACGTGACCCAGTCTGAAAGCTTCATTGCCAAGACCGCCTTTGATACCTGTAGCTATGAATTTATTTATCCATTCTATAGTTTTTGTTTTGCCGTAGGCATGATAGAGCAGATTGTACATACGCACTTTTATCAGACCTTTTTCGCACGCTTCCTGATAAAGTCCGATAGTTTCTTCACCGTAGAAACTGCCATCGTGCATGCTTGTAATTCCGTAGCTCAAGAGAATATCATTAGCGGCTTTGAAAGACATCATGTATTCTTCTTTTGTATATATTACCTTATCCCACATATAAGTACAGGCAGTTTCTTTAAGAAGTCCTGTCATTCGTCCGTTTTCGTCTATGACTACTTCTCCGGGGGAAAACATTTCGGGACCGGTTATTCCTCCGGCTTTGAGAGCAAGCGTGTTATAGACGCCCATATGAAGGCAGCACCTTGTCAGTTGTACAGGATGGTCAGGGGCAGCTTCATCAAGATCATCTCTCGTAGGATGTCTGCCTTCTGCAAGTTTACTTTGTTCATATCCAGTTGCTTTGATCCAACTTCCCTTAGGGGTTTTTAAGGCAGCTTGATGTATTTTTTCCTGTATATCTTTTATAGTGGATACGTTATTACTGTTGCAGTCTATGATTACAGCAGCATTTTGCCCTGTCATTCCAAGATGCATATGAGAATCTATAAAACCCGGCAGAAGAGCGCGGCCGTTAAGATCTATGACTTTTGTATTATTGTCATGCCACTTCTCTACTTCGTAGTTATCTCCTATATATACTATCTTGTTATTTTTTATAGCTATTGCTTCGCATATCGAATTATGTTTATCAACAGTTATCACAATACCATTCTTTAGTATTATATCTGCATACATTGAAAGCGATCTGTTCATTGAATCCCTCCTTAAACTTCCTCATAAAGCTGATCCATAATGTAATCGGGGAAAAATTTACGTAATGTCTCCTCTGAAGCAGGCTTTGTAAATAAACTTACTACAATGAAAACCGGAAGATTTACTAAGAGGCCCCATATACCTGCGTGTACATAAAGTGGATTGGGCCACACTATGTTAAAAAGTGCCACGACCAACACGCCTGCCGCTAATCCGGCTATAGCCCCTGTTTTTGTGGCTCTCGGCCAGCATAGTACACCTAACATACACGGAAAAAGCTGCCCGATGAAGCCGTAACAAACCAGAAGTATGTTTACAAGCTCTCCCGGATTAGTTACTGAGAGAGGAAAGGCAATGAAAAAAATGACTATAAGAAGAAGTTTTCTTTGGAGTCGTCCTTCCTTTTCAGGGGAAAGTTTTGCAATAGGTGTTATGACATCGTGAGTGATTGTAAATGTACTCGTATGAAATTGTGGTTCGGCTGATGACTGAGATGCAGCCAGTATTCCGGCACCCAGCAGTCCTGCCATCCACCAGGGAAGCTTGTCAAGGCAATATTGCAGGGCTACTTGATCTGTTGAATCACCGCTGAATTCCGTATAAGCGAAGACACATACCAAACCTACGATCATCATAGGTATCATAACAAAATAAAATATAGGTACATATAGATATTGTCTTCTGGCAGTATCTTCATCTTTTGCTCCGGCTGCCCATACCCAGAATTGGGGCCAGAAGGAGAAGACACTTATAAGTATTGATGTAGTCCAGTATATGGGAGGAAAATTATTCATGGCACCCGGCAAAGTTAAATACTGAGGTGAAGTCTCCTGCAGCGTTTTGAATGCTTCAGTTATATTGAGATTTCCTATCGCTGTATATACGACAAAAAGCCCCACTAATATAGATAGACAGAACATCATTACACCTTGAAGCACATTTGTCCATCCGATGGCTCTGAGGCCGCTTTTATAAACATAGAAAGCTATGGCTGATACGATTATCAACTCTCCCAGCCATAATGGTATAGCGCCATGGCTCATTACGTTGAGAATATTTCCGGAGCCTATTACCTGAACCAGAGAATTGCCGATAACTGCGAAGGCGCCTACTATGCCGCATAAAATTCGCAAAAAAGGCGATTCGAATCTGGCACCGATACCTTCAGCCTGAGTTCTGTACCCGCTTTTGAGTGCGAGACGTGTAACTCTGGGAGACATAAGATAGCAAGCATATACGATGAATGCCATATAGACCACTACATAAAGACATGCTACTCCGCGGCTGTATCCCCAGCCGGGAGCCCCGAGAAAAGTATAGGAACTGACATTTCCTGCACCTGTAAGGAAAATCATGACGATAACCCCCATCGTGTTTCCTGATGAAGACCAGTTTTCCATTTTATCCATATCAAGTTTTCCTTTGGCGCTATAACCCAGTATACAGGCTGTAATCGTATAGAGAATGGTGATGATAAAGGGTCCCCATGCAGATATGAATGTCATTTAATGAACCCCCCATCTGTATGCAATATTGAGTACTATTATGACAATGATGAGAGCACCTATAGCTAACCAGAACATCAGCGGAAGTCCGAGGAAAACAATAGGCTTGTTAAATACATTTACGATAGGTGAAATTGTGAGAAGAATACTTCCCACCATGAGAATGAATATTATCCATTCTTTTGGTTTTCTGGGTCTTACTATGACCCAGTTTTTCATTTTTTTTTCTTTCATCTGTGAATCTCCCTTATAAATCAATGATATCTTTAATTTTATTTTAAAACTTTAAAAGGGAGACTTCAAATACTTTAGGAAATTATAAAAAGAAGTCACATAAATTAAGCAAAAAAATATGTCTATTTATCAGACTCGTCATCATCACATTCATCGATGTACTCCATCACATCAGATACTCCGCATTCCAAAATAGAGCATAACTGAGATACCGTATTGGTTGTGACGCTCTTTCCGTGTTTTATTGCGTAATATGTGGAACGTGAGAATCCACGTTTTGCAAGTTCATAAGAACTGACGTTTTTTTCTTGCATAGTTTTAAATAATGGTTTATAACTAATCATAGATACACCTCATGAGTTTATTATAACCGTATACTCGGAAATTAAACATGTACGAAAATACACACATATATTCCGAATGAATTCTCACTGGTCGGTATCTATGTATTCCATGACATCGGAAACCGAACAGTCCAGTATCTTGCATAATTGATTTATGGTGTTGGTACTGACACTGTTTCCTTTTTGAATGGAATAATAAGTGGCTTTTGAAAAGCCGTTTTTGAAAAGAGCATAAGAAGACATGTTCTTTTCAGACATGGTTTTGAATAGTGGAGCATAGCTAATCATAATTGTTTCCCTTTCCATGTAGCTTTTAAATAATTGTAAACTTATGCTCGGATATTGAAAATGTATGAATATTCGAGTATAATGAGATATCCGCGGCATTTGCATTATATAGGGAAATTTTCCGGAAAAGAGGAGAGATAATGTCAGAACTAAAGGGACTGTTTGAAAAGATAAAAATCGAAAATCTGATGGCATTTTTGATTTACGGTACGGATTCTGGAGGAGAAATGGTAGATAATTATGACCGCAAGATCGAAGAGTCCTACGACGATATATTGCTGGAGCTGGAACGTAAGTACCCGGAGCTTGACAGGAATGATGATGAGCTTCTCAACATAATAACGGATTTTGCGGCGATACATGACTATGTGTATTTTGAGTCGGGGGTGATGGCTGGATTCCAGCTGTATAAGAATATGGATCAGGGATATAAGAAGCACTCTGATGGAGATATGGAGAGTATTTTAAATATTTCTGAGAGAAAAAAGAAACCGGATATAGAGAAAACGTATCGTGATAAGACAGATGAAAAGGTAAGCGGTTTAGATAAGGAAAATTTCACCTCAGAACAGTGGGAGATGATAGAAGACGTGTTGTTTATGAAAACGGAAAAAGGAGCGGAATACGGCAAAGCTGCGTATCACAGGGGGTTTTCCGATGCTTTGAAATTTATGAGGGATATGTTTAAAACAATGTGATATCAAGGCGGGGGAAACGGATATAATTAATTCTTGAATATTATTCTTAATATGTGTATAATTATAAGGTAGTGTAAATAATACGAAAAATATGTAGAAGGAGAACTAAAGATGAAAAAAAGTATAATGGCGGTTTTGCTTGTTATGGTTCTCGCTTTTTCTCTGTCAGCATGCGGCGGCAGTGATAAGGAGAGCGGAGATACAGTAGTATACAAAGTTGGAACTGAACCTACATTCCCACCGTTTGATACTACTGATGACGAGCAGAATATCGTAGGACTTGATATGGATCTTATAAAAGCTATCGGAGAAGATCAGGGCTTTGACGTTGAGTTTGAAAATCTGTCATTTGACGGGCTTGTGCCTGCTTTGAAAGCCGGGAATATCGATATCGTCGCAGCAGGTATGAACAAAGATGATCCTGAAAGGCAGAAAGAAGTGGATTTCAGTGATGCATACTATGAATCTCAGCTATATGTTGCTGTAACAGTGGACAATGATACTATAAAAAGTATAGATGATCTTACTTCTGACATGAAGGTTGCGGCTCAGACAGGAACTACAGGAGCTGAGAAGGTAAAGGAACTTAAAGAAGAAGGCAAGATAAAGGAAGCTGTAATATTAGATGGTCTTGACACAGTTATGATGCAGCTTATCAATGGAGATGTTGCCGCTGTTATTAATGATAAACCTGTAACAGAGGCTTATATGAAGAAACAGACTGACAAGATTAAAATGGTCGGAGATGCTCTTAATGCTGAAAATTATGGATTTGCGGTACAAAAAGGTAATGATGAGCTTTTGGAAAAGATTAATGCAGGTCTTAAAAATATCAAAGAAGACGGAACATTTGATGAACTTGTAGATGAATGGTTCAATAAATAGCAAGGCTGTAAAACGGAAATTATAAAAAGGATTTTCAGTCGACCTTTGGCTGTCGGTTCAGCCAAAGGTCGTTTTTTTTATCATACAGGAGATATCATTTTTGATATTTTCAAAGCTTCAAAAAGTCTGCTGCCGAATCAGATGGCAGAACCGGCTTTTTAACTTTTAAAGGAGGCGTTAGCTTGGCGGAGTATTTGCAGGGTATAGTTGTAGCAGCGAGAGGTATCCCGGTCACCATCACCATATCGTTTGTAGCCATAATCGGAGGTTTGATAATAGGGCTCTTTGTTGCTATAGCAAAACGGTCGAAATTTAAAGTACTCAGAGGATTGGCGACAATATATGTAGATATTTTGAGAGGGACACCTTTGCTCGTTCAGGTTCTGATATTAGCTTATGGCGTTCCACAACTTATAAAATCCACTATGGGGATACAGTTTAACTGGGAGCATATGATAATAGTGGGATTCATAGCGTGCGGAGTAAACAGCTCGGCTTACATGGCAGAGATTATACGAAGCGGTCTTCAGGCTGTGGATATAGGCCAGACGGAAGCTGCGAGGTCTTTAGGGCTGAGCAGCGGACAAACTATGAGATATATAATCGTTCCTCAGGCATTCAAAATAATAGTTCCGGCGCTGGGAAACGAGTTTGTAACACTTATAAAGGAAACTTCGATTTTGTCTGTGGCCGGTATAGTTGAGATAACCAGAAGAGGCACCTTGTGGGCTTCATCTTCGTTTTTGTCATTTCAAGCTTATATAGGTGTTGCCATCGTATATCTGGTTATGACGCTTACGCTGTCAAGGTTGGTGGCATACATAGAGAGGAGGCTGGCGCAAAGTGATAGAAGTTAAAAATTTAGAAAAGTCTTTTGGAAAATTGCGTGTTCTTCGTGGAATAAGTGAAACTGTAAAGGAAAAAGAAGTTGTTTGTGTGATAGGGCCTTCGGGTTCCGGAAAAAGTACATTTCTCAGATGTCTCAATCTTCTTGAAGAACCTACAGGCGGTGAAGTTTTTATTGATGGTGAGAAGATAAATGTCCCCGGAGTAGATATTGATCAGATAAGAGAAAAACTCGGAATGGTATTTCAAAATTTTAATTTGTTTCCTCATATGACTGTTCTTGATAATGTAACGCTTGCGCCTGTTAAGGTTAAAGGTATCAGTAGATCAGCAGCTGAGAACAGTGCCAGGAGAATTCTTGAAATGGTTGGCCTGTCGGATAAGGCTGATGCATATCCAGCATCTCTTTCGGGGGGACAGAAGCAAAGAGTAGCTATAGCAAGGGCTCTGGCTATGGAACCGGAAGTTATGCTGTTCGATGAACCTACTTCAGCTCTAGATCCTGAAATGGTGGGAGAAGTACTTAATGTTATGAAAGCTCTGGCAGAAAACGGTATGACAATGGTTATTGTTACTCATGAGATGGGTTTTGCCAGAGAGGTTGCAGATAGAGTTTTATTTATAGACCAGGGAGTTATAATGGAACAAGGGACTCCTGAGGAACTTTTCAATAATCCTAAAAATGAGAGAACTCAGAGCTTTTTAAGTAAAGTTCTGTAAAGCAAAAGAAGCTGACCTGTAATAAGGGACAGCTTCTTTTTTATGTTGTAAATTATGAAGATGTTGTATACTAACCGAAATATCTCTTAAGTAGTCCCTGAAATGCTCTGCCGTGTCTTGCCTCATCCTTGGCCATTTCATGAACAGTGTCGTGGATGGCATCCAGATTTTGCTGTTTAGCTTTTGTTGCAAGCTCTTTCTTTCCGGCACAAGCGCCTGCTTCCGCATCAACTCTCATTTCAAGGTTTTTCTTAGTGGAATCGGTTACCACTTCTCCTAAGAGCTCTGCAAACTTGGCAGCGTGTTCGGCTTCTTCCCATGCCGCTTTTTCCCAATAGAGTCCGATCTCAGGATAACCCTCTCTGTGAGCTACTCGTGCCATGGCAAGATACATACCTACTTCTGAACATTCGCCGTTAAAATTATCCCTTAATCCCTGGATGATCTCCGGATCAACACCCTGCGCTACACCTACTACGTGATCATCGACGAATTCAATTTCTCCGTCTTCAACTGCATTAAATTTATCCGCAGGAACTCCGCACTGTGGACATTTCTCCGGTGGTTCAGGTCCTTCATGAGTGTAACCGCATACTGAACATACCCATTTCATATTGATCTCCTCCTTTTGATTTTTCAATTAATTATTATTTTCGTTTGCTGTTCTTGTATAATATACTATTTTGGTAAAGAATGCAATACTTTTTGCTAAAATAATGCAAAAAAAGTACACCAGCTTTACACTTTACCTAGATAGAGACGTCGTGTTATAATAACTAATAATCATGGACAGTAATAGTGTGGAAAGGTGAATACCGTGAAAATATATAAAGTGACAGCAATAATTTTACTAATGATTTTATCTGTAACAGTTTTTGCCGGATGTACGACGTTTGATAATTTTAAGGCGGCCTTTATAGATAAGCCTGAAGATAATAAGGCGACGATTCAGATCGGAGTATATGAACCTATAACTGGAGTTGACAGTCAACATGGAGAACTTGAGGTCAAGGGTATAGAACTGGCTCACGAGATGTATCCTACTGTAAACGGAAAATTTGTAGAGCTTGAATATGCGGATAACGCTTCGGATATCAATGCGGCAGAGACAGCCATTAAGGAACTGATATTGAAAAAGCCTACTGTTATATTGGGCAGTTATGGAAGCGTGTATTCTATGGTGGCCGGCGATTACATAAGAGATGCTAAGATACCGGCTATTGCTGTGACAAATACTAACCCGCTGGTTACCAGTAATAACGATTATTATTTCAGAGTTTGTTATGTGGATTCAAATCAGGGAGATATTCTTGCCAGATATGTGTTGGAGCAAAAAAAGGAAGTTACAGCCGGTGTGTTGTTGCCTGAGGGTGATGATGCGGCTATGGCCATGGCAACGGCCTTTACTGACAGAATAAAAGCCGAGACGGATAATGAAGATGCTATAACAGTATATGAAGACTATAAACCCGGGGCTAAAAATTTTGAGAAACAGTTGGAAGCTGTAGAAAAGTCAGGCGTAAAAAGTGTTCTGCTTCCGGGAGATGTCACGGACTGTGCTAATATAATAAAGCAGGCTGATAAGATGGGGATAGAGGTTATGTTTCTCGGCGATAAGGAATGGAGCGACAAGAAATTTAAATCTCTTACGAAGGGGGCCGCTACAGAGACAAATACTGCTTTTGTAAATTTTTATTCAGCAGAAGAAACAGTAAATAAAGAGGCGGAAAAGTTTTTGAAAGCTTATCATGAGAAATATGGTGAAGACAGTGTTCCTGAAGATTCGGTAGCCCTTGGATATGATGCTTATGTCATAGCCCTTGATGCTATAGATAAAGCGGATGACGATGCGACGGGTGAAGAGATAAAAGAAATTCTTAAAAGCCAAAATGAATTTCAGGGCGCATCGGGGACGATAACTTTTAATACAAGCGGAGATCCGATAAAAACTGCATATATAAGTACGTGGAAGAATGACGAGATTATTTCTTTATATACGATGGAGCCGCTATAGAAGGAATAATGAAAGAGAGTGTCATATATTGTTTAGATATGTGAATAATAAAAAAGTCAGCTTCGCCGGGTTTCCGGCGTTATTATGAACAATAAAGGAGAGTTAAAATGGAACAGAAAATTAAAGATGCTTTAGATCAAATAAGACCTTTTCTTCAGAGAGACGGCGGAGATATCGAATTTGTAGAGTATACTGACGATAATGTAGTAAAGGTAAGGCTGCAGGGACATTGTGCAGGATGCCCGGGCGCACAGATGACCATAAAGGGAGTAGTTGAAAAAATATTAAAAGAAAGTTATCCTGAAATTGCAGGAGTAGAGGCGGTACTGTAAAATATGACACTGTTAAAGAATGTCGGTGAAAAAATAAATAAAAATCAGACAGAGATGTTCATGTCTCTGTCTGATCTTATATCTATACCAAGTGTGGTATCAGATGCGTCAGGAGATAAACCTTTTGGGGAAAAAGTTCATGAGGCTTTTAAGTATATGCTTGATATGGCAGAAAAAGAAGGTTTTGGGGTCTATAATGCTGATAATTACGGCGGGCATATAGATTTCGATGGTACAGATGAAGGTATAGTTGGAGTAATAGGACATCTTGATGTTGTGCCGGAAGGCGATGGATGGGATTTTGATCCTTATGGAGGAGAGATAACAGACGGTTATATCTGCGGAAGGGGAGCTACAGATGATAAAGGACCGGTAATAGCTTCTTTTTATGCTATGAAAGCTTTGAAAGAATGTGGGTATAAACCGAAAAGGACTATACGGCTTATACTTGGGCTTGATGAGGAGACTAACTGGGATGGTATGGAGTATTATCTTAGTCATGTGCACAGTGTGCCTGATATGGGTTTTACTCCTGACGGGGATTTTCCTGCTATTCATGGCGAGATGGGTATTATCGTTTTTGATATAGTTAAAAAGTTTGACAGTTTTGGAGAAAAGGGCCTTGAGCTTAGTTCTGTTAAAGGCGGGACGGCAGCAAACTCTGTGGCAGATTTTGCGCGGGCGGTCTTGTATGACAGTTCGGGAGCAGGGTATGATAAAATAAAACAGAAGGTTGCAGAGTTTCGTGATAAAAGAGATTGCAAGATAAATTGTAAGGGAGCGGGGAAAAGTTTTGAAATAACAACACGTGGGGTATCTGCTCACGGTGCAAAACCGCAGCAGGGTAAAAATGCTATTTCTATAATGATGGAATTCCTTGGTCAGCTTAATTTTGCCAATGAGAGCATTAATGATTTTATAAATTTTTATAATAAGTGTATTGGATATGATTTTCATGGGGAACGTATAGGCTGTGGCTTTGAAGACGAACCTTCAGGTAAACTTATTTTTAATGTGGGTATGATAGAAGCTGACAGGAAAACTGCCCAGCTTACTATAAATGTGAGATATCCTGTTACTTTCAATGATAAGCAGATATATGAAGGCATCATGGCAGTTCTTGATGGTTATGATCTGGGAATAGTAAAAGGAAAGCATCAGGAGCCTATATATGTACCGGATGACGATCCGCTGGTTATTACTTTGGTGGATATCTACAGAAGATATACGGGTGATGGAAGAAAACCCTTGGTTATAGGCGGAGGAACTTATGCGAGAGCTGTGAAGAATACCATTGCTTTCGGAGCGCAGTTTCCCGGTGATCCTGATTTGATGCATCAGAAAAATGAGAAGATTTCGGTAGAGAATATGATGAAACTTACGAAGATATATGCTGAAGCTATTTACAGATTATCAGAGCTTGATTAAGAAGAAAAA
This sequence comes from Lentihominibacter sp., assembly GCF_046951855.1. Lineage (NCBI taxonomy): Bacteria > Bacillati > Bacillota > Clostridia > Peptostreptococcales > Anaerovoracaceae > Lentihominibacter > Lentihominibacter sp. The sequence continues at coordinate 15,037 of NZ_JBKTXS010000017.1, forward strand.
GGTGATTTAGGTATAATATAGAATAAAATAAATTTTTATTCATAAATATTCAAATAAATGGAAGTGAAAAAGAGCATTAACAGGTTAAGTTGCCGCAAAACTTGACAAATGCTCTTTTTTTGTTACAATGAAATTCATATGTATATATACGTATAAAATTTATGTTGGGGGAATAGTATGAAAATAAATATCAGGGATGTATTTGAAAAAGAAGAGAAAAACGTCCGTATACATACTAACGACAGATTAGACATAGATGAAGTATTTGCTGAAGCCGTAATTGATGAAACAGATACAGAACAGAAACTTACAGTAGATATAACGGATAAGTTGGAAATTGGAGTGCAAGATGATGCGGAGGATATAAGGGATGAAGTTTGCCGTATCGCTGTATCAGAGGCTGATGCCGGCGGTGAGGAAAGATACATAGAAGAAACTTATGATGAAGAGGCTGATAATGCTGAGATTTCGATAAAGTCTGAAGAAACTAAAAAAGTTGAGATATGTGATAAGTCTTCTGATAAAATTGAGATTGCTGATGTTTCGGATATTACAGAGGAAACTATTGACGAAGCGGAAGAAAGTAATTACGAGATTGAAGGTGAAGAGAATGTATGGGTATGCACCGAAGCTGCGGAGATAGAATCGGAGCTGCCGGAAGATGAGAATGAGCTCTTATCCTGTGATACAGGAGAGGAAAATCAGGGTGAAAAAAAGTCACCTTTTTATAGGAAGTATTTATCTCAGGGATCTATAGCAGCATCGTTTTTTATACTTCTTTCTGTTGTGTTCATATATACGACAATGATACCCAGGGAAGTAAATGCTACAATAAACGGTGAAGATTTTACTTTTTCAAGTAAAGCTCATACAGTAGAGACATTTCTGGAAAAAGAGGATATAGAGTTTCATGATAAAGATTATATATCAGAGCCGCTTACAGCTTTTATACATGATGGTATGGAGATAGAGATAGATCATGCCACGGATTTTAAAGTCACGGCAGATGGTGAGACGAAATCATATAAAACTCTTACCAATACTGTAGATGAAGCTTTGAAGGAAGCCGGAGTGAAGGTAGGCGCAGAAGATATTGTCACACCTTCTATGGATTCTATGCTGACTAAAGATATGGAAATTGTCGTGCAGAGAGTTGTTATCAAAGAGGAAATTGTTGAGGAGACTGTTCCTTTTGAGACTGTGGAGAAGAATGACAGTTCTCTGGATGAAGGCAAAACTAAAGTGGTAACGGAAGGCAGTGAAGGGAAAGACAGTGTTACGTACAGCGTTACTTATATAGACGGAGTGGAATCATCACGTAAGGAAATCTCGAGAACTGCAGTAACTGCTGCTGTAGATAAAGTTATAGCGAAGGGAACGAGAATAAGTTTTGACGGTAAGTCTTACAGCCGAAAACTTGTAGTCAAAGCTTATGCCTATACCGGCGGAGGAAGAACTGCTATGGGAACCAGAGCGAGAGTCGGAGAGATCGCAGTGGATCCAAGTGTTATACCTTTGGGATCAAATGTGTATATTGAAGGAGTCGGAGCCAGACGTGCAGAGGATACAGGCGGCAATATAAAGGGAAATACCATAGATATATATATGGATACTCAGAGTCAGTGTATAAGCTGGGGAGCAAGATATGTGACCATATATATACAGTAAATTTACAGTGAAATATAAAAAGCGGTCAGATTATTTTAATCTGACTGCTTTTTTATATATGACAATAGATATAATACCTGTTGTTATCTCCGTTATGGCGAAAGCTGTCCATACTCCTGTAGGTCCGGTAAAAAAACAGAGAATATATGCGCAAGGAAGAATGATTATCACATACCTGAACAGAGATATGACAAGAGATTGAATCCCTTTGCCAAGACCCTCGAGGGCGCCTGAGGAAGTTACCGATATAGCAGATACTATAAAACCTGCGCTTATTATACGGAGAGCTGTTTTTCCATATAAAACAGTTTCTTGATTGTGAGTAAAAAGGCTCATCAGCTGTTCGGGAGCGACGAGACATACTACTGTTCCGAGGACCATTATACCGCAGCTCATACACAGAGCTGTGCTATATATTCTTTTTACTCTGTGAAATTCTCCGGCTCCGAAATTGTAACCGATAAGAGGCCGCATGCCCTGTACTATTCCGTTGGCGGGAAGATAAATAAATGTTTGCAGTTTATAGTAAACACCAAGAATAAGCACATAGCTTTGTGAATATGCTGACAGTATTGAGTTGAGGCATGAGATAAGAAGGGACGGAAGGGCCAAGTTGAGTATGGCAGGTACACCAATCCCATAGAGCCTGAGAATTATTTGCTTATCTGGAGATAAATATGGCCGCTTTATTTTAACAGGAAGCGGTCGGATTTTGTAGATTACAAGATATATAAGCAGAGTAATGACTTGCCCTATACCTGTTGCCAGCGCAGCCCCCGAGATACCCATTTCAGGAAAGATACCTATACCCCAGATCAACAGTGGGTCAAGTATGATATTGGAGATACATCCGCATAACAGACCGATCATGGTAACTTTCATTTTTCCTACAGACTGAAAAATTTTTTCAAATGAGAGTCCTGCCATGATAACTGTAGAAAAGGAAAACACTATGACGGAGTATTGTGTTCCGTATTCAATTACAGTTTCATCATTGGTAAATACATTCAGAAAAGCAGGCATGACAGCTATACTCAGTATAGTGATGGTAAAACCGTGTATTATTGCAAAGAGCAATCCTTGAGTGGCTGTGATATTGGCTTTTTCATGGTTTTCCTCTCCCAGAAATATAGAAATCACCGCACTTATTCCTACCCCGTACCCTATGGCTACAGCATTTATTAGATTTTGTACGGGATAGACAAGAGACAGAGCAGTCATAGCCTGTTCGTTGATCTGTGCTACAAAAAAGCTATCGACTATATTGTACAGAGAATTTACAAGCATTGAGATGACCATGGGCAACGCCATGGAAATAAACAGCGGTAAAATAGGTTTTTCTTTCATAAAGCTATCGTTCATGTTTTTCTCCATTTATTTTTCTGTAATTTTGTCTGATCTTTTCTGCAAATATTTCTGCGTCTTGGAAAGAATTGAATATAGCTCTGGCAGAAGAACTGTTTCCGCCTCCTTTCCCTCCGCATTCATGAGCGAATTCTTTTACAAGAAGGCTGCAATTTACGATTCCATCAGAAATGAGGATATATGATGTATCCTCTTGTGAGTAAAGAAGGATTAGATTTTTGCTTTTATTTATATATTTTTTCGCCATAATGAAAACATCATCTGTGGAAAGTTGTGGAAGTGTATATACTATTATCTCAGAGCTGGGCTCTGAAGCATGTGTCTTGCGGAGGATTTCATCCAGTTTGCCGCACTGCTCTTCTATGAAAGCTTTTTTTAAATGAAAAAGCTCATTTTTTATATCGACAGATTTTTCTTCTTGCGCTTTAAGCTTTTTGGGAAAGTCTTCTATAGAAGAAGAGTATTTATTTGAAAGATCGCTGAGGATATGGTGTTTTATATTATAATCCATTAAAGCCCTTTGTCCGGCTTCAAAATATATTCTGAACATACCCTTATATTTTTCTACTTTATATACCTTTATCAAACCTACTTGACCTGCGGTGTCAGGGTGAGTTCCGCAGCAGGCGACACAGTCTGAAACGTTTTCAGCAGAGCCTATACATACGATGGAAATGTCCTCATCAAAAGCAAGAGCCTTTCGCAAAGGCAGCTTTTCTGCATCTTTTCTGGAGTCGAATTTCAGAACAGTCACGGGCGCATCTGACCAGATGACTTTATTGGCTTCAAGTTCTGCTCTTATAGCATCTTCAAATGTTATTTCTGTTATTTCAGGCTTTTCTTCAAGAGAAATATCTATAGTCATATGATCGTGGCCCATATGGAATCCTTTGTTGACTCCTCCAAACATACTGTGAAATATTCCGGAAAGTATATGTTCTCCGCAATGCCTCTGCATATTATCAAATCTCCGTTCCCAATCTATAGAACATGATACGGCAGTCCCGGGAGTCATTATTTCGGACAGAGACTGATCCGGGGAAACTGTTTTTACAGTATGATATATATTTCCTTTATATTCTTGGACATCTGTAACAACATAACCGTTTATATGACCTGTATCACAGCTTTGACCTCCGCCCTCCGGGAAAAAAGCTGTGCTTTTCAGTGTAATGAGAAAGTCTTTGGTATTGTTTTCGGATCTTTCTACTGATGTTATAACAGTATTCCAATTTTTGATGTATCTGTTTTGCTGGTATAATTTTGTTGTTTTCATTTTATATCTACCCCCTGTGAAATAGCAAGTATATCAATAGAAGTTTATATTTCGGCGGCAAAAAAGTCAAATAAATGCTGTTAAAATTTTAAAAAGTGTTTTATAATAAATACAAGATAATTAATTTGCTGTAATAAAGGCAGCCTCGTTTTAATAAAATCCAGTAAGGATGTTTGCGAGGTGTGAGATGAAGAGCAAAGGTATTTATATTTTAGCGACGTGCGTATTGGTGTGTACAGTATTGTGCATTCCCGGCCGTAATGAAATGGCTTCATATGTATGGAAAAAAGCAGATGAGCCGGTGGTTGTTTTGGATCCGGGGCATGGAGGAATGGATGGCGGTGCACAAAGCAGCGACGGAACCAGTGAAAAAGATATTAATCTATCTATTGCAGAACAAGTGAAAAAACAGCTTGAAGGTGAGGGTGTAAAAGTAATAATGACCCGGTATAAGGATGAAGGGCTGTATGATGAATCTCAGGAAGGTACCATAAGAAGTCTTAAAACACAGGATATGAAGGAAAGAAAGCGTATAATAGATGATTCGAAGGCTGATTTGACAGTAAGCATACATCTGAACAGTTTTACGCAGGACAGCTCTGTTAAGGGAGCGCAGGTTTTTTATCCGTCTTATGGAAGTGAAGAAGCAGTTGAGGCAAGCAAGAAGGCTGCTGAAATAATCCAGAGTAAGTTTAATAATGAAATAAATACAGACAAAAAGAGAACTGAGCTTGGTAAAGGCGATGTGTTTTTGCTAAAAAATATAACCGGTCCGATAGTAATAGTCGAATGCGGTTTTTTATCTAATCCTGAAGATGCCGGAAACTTAAAAAACAAAAAATTCCAGATAAAAATCTCTGAGAATCTAAGTGATTGTATTTGTGAATATTTGAGTTCAAGATAATATGTTAAGCAGTAAAAGTGTTGAATTTTAAAGGTTTTTATTTATAGTTAAATAAAAAGAACAAAATTGTGGATAACTTTGGCTGAAAAAAGGTACTTGACAGATATAAACGTTGAAAAATGGGGGAAATATAAAAAATAATTATCCACAGCATCTTTTGGATAAAATCGTATACAATCTATAAAAAACTGTGGATAACTTCTGAAAAGCTGATATTTTAAAAGCTAATTGGTTGTTGAAAGTTGTCGAGGATAAAAAGAACATAGGTTGACATAAAACTTAATGTAAAGGTAGGAGTAAAAATGTTGAAAGAAAAAATTATTTACAAAGATGAGCTGCCGATCAATGTAGTAACTGCCAGTATCGATGAATACCCTATCCATTTTCATGATGATATGGAGGTGGTTTATGTTCTGGAAGGGAGCGTAATTCTTAGAAATGGATATTATACCTATACACTTAAGCAAGGTGATATTTTTATCCTGAATGACAGAGAGATGCACAGTTTTCAAAAGACGGAAGAAGACAATATCGTAATGATGTTTCAGATGGATCTGGCGTATTTTTCAAGATATTATGACAATCTAAAGAATAATTTTTTTGTTACAGATATAGAGGATGATAGTGATGAAAGCTTAGAGGTATTGAGGACACTGCTTGCCAAGATAATGATGGAGATACTTCAGAAAGGATATGGCTATGAACACAAAGTAATAGAGAGTACTCATAATCTCATAGCATGTCTGCTCTCAGATTTTCAGTACTTTGTCATGGAAAACGGCCGCTTTAAAAATGAACTGAAAAATAAAGGAAATAAAATCCTTGCAGGAAGACTCAACAGAATTACTGATTATATGTATGATAATTATACGAGAAAGCTGACACTCAGTGAGATTGCAGATAGAGAACACCTGAGCATTTATTATCTTTCTCATATAATAAAAGAAGCTACAGGATTGAGTTTTCAGGACTTGCTTAGTTATATAAGAGTAGAGGAGTCTGAACGACTGCTTTTGGGAACGAATAAAAAAATAGGAGCCATAGCAGAGGAAACCGGATTTTCTGCCGTGAGATATTACATAAAACATTTTGAACAGTGGTTTGGTATGCATCCTCTGGAGTACAGAAAAAAGTATATAGGAAAGATAATAAGCCGTGATATTGCTGCACAGTACACTCTCGCTACGCCTGCTCAAATAGAGAGTGCTATAAGAAAACAAGTGAAGGGTATCTATGCTGATTATGCTGACAAGCTTAAGATTAAACCTGTTATCATAGATATAGACATATATGATGATTATGCGGAAATTGAAAAGAAGCCTCCTGTGATGTCAGAAATAATGGAAAGAGATGTTAATAAAGTGCTGGCAGAGCCATATAGAAAATTCATGGAGATGAGCGAGGGGATAATAACTTCCGGAGAAAATTATATAGTTTCGACTAAATGTAAATATCCGGGGGCACTTAACAGCCTAAGTATCCTTGTGTATAATTTTGATGAAAATGCCGGCAGAAACCTCAGGAAAATCATGAATAAGGAAGATTTACTGAGAATTGTACGTAATTATGAAAACGAAATAGAGTTTTTAGTCAGATGTACAGGGCTTTCAGGTAATTTTCGAATAATAAGATATCGTCTTGAGAGAGAGCACCTGCTTGCTAAGATTAGCGGAGAGACTAATACAAAAACAAAGCGAAGTGTAAGAGATAATCTTATAAACAAGCTTTCTTCCGAGGCTAAAGTTAGTACGGGCAATTATATAAGTTCGGATGCATTAAGTGTCAGAACGATATTTGATGGTATTGGAGCAGAGCTTATACTTATTGACAGAGTATAGATATAGGATTCTAACCAGTTGTTAAAAGGGAGGTTGCTTTAGCAGGATGGAGTATATTGCATGCATATCGAATAGCTGTCACTCTTTGAGCAAAAACGCAACTTTATACGTCTTTTAGAACAAAGGTGTTGTTGAAATTTTCTGATAAAAAGGATAGTATTAATATAATACATCATATTAAAGTGAAAATTATTGTTTAGACAATATTAAAATGGAGGTAAAAAGATGAAATTACTTATCATTGGTGCAGGCGGAGTTGGTACGTCTGCAGCTAAGATTATTGCAAGACAGGGAGCAGAGGCTGATTGGGCTGAGAAGGTTGTAGTTGCTGACTATGACGTTGAGAGAGCAAAGAAAGTAGCCAACGAGATCTGCGGCGGAGGAAAGTTTGTTCCTGCACAGATCAATGCGATGGATGCTGACAGCATTAAATCAGTAGTTGCTGAGCATGACATTGATTTCGCTATGAATGCTTGTGATCCAAGAATGAATGAAACTATTTTCGATACTTGCTTAGAAGCAAAGATCGGTTATCTTGACTGTGCTATGACATTAGGTACAGAACATCCTGAGAAACCTTATGAATTAGCTAATATCAAATTAGGAGATTATCAGTTTGCTAAGCAGAAGGAATGGGAAGCTTCCGGTAAAATCGCTATATGCGGTTCAGGTGTAGAGCCGGGAATGGCTGACGTATTTGCTAAGTATGCAGATAAGCATTTATTCGATAAGATAGACAGAGTTGATGTAAGAGATGGAGATAACTATGGGAATACTGATTCAGACTTTGGTTTTTCAGTATGGACAACTATCGAGGAATGCTTGCAGCCTCCTGTAATCTGGGAAAAAGACGAAGAACATCCTGAAGGTCACTGGTATTGTACGGAACAGTTCTCAGAACCTGAGATCTTCAACTTCCCTGGCGGAATCGGCGACGTAGAAGTAGTAAATGTAGAGCACGAAGAAGTACTTCTCGTTCCAAGAGAAATTGATTGTAACAGAGTAACATTCAAGTACGGTGTTCCTGCTGAATTCAGAAGAAAATTAATGGTATTATTTGAATATGGTCTTTCAGATAAGAAAACTAAGATTAAGGTAGGAGACAGCGAGATCACTCCAAGAGATTTTGTCTGCAAAGTAATCCCTAGCCCTGTTGACGCAACAACAACAATGACAGGTAAGGGTTGCGCAGGTACTTGGGTAACCGGATGGAAAGACGGAAAGTACAGATCAGTATATCTGTATCAGATTGCTGATAATCAGGAATGCATTAAGAAGTATACTACTAACTCAGTAGTTGCGCAGACTGCAGTAGGTCCTGTAATCATGATGGAACTCATCGCAAAAGGAATCTGGAGCGATGCAGGCGCTTGGGGTCCTGAGCATTTCGATCCGGATCCGTTCGTAGAAAGATTGGCTAAGTATGAATTCCCTGCAGGAATCAAAGAAATGGATTCAGAATACGCAGACGAATTAAACGAAAAAGCTTTCTTGGATGCAGTAGGTAAATAAAAATACATAGTGAAAACTGTACAAGATCGTTTTTAAACGGTGCGGCTTCGGCTGTGCCGTTTCTTTTACAGCAGATAAAGCATGTTTATTAAAAAAACATAGCAAAGTCTATGGTTTGGAAATATGGAACAGTTCGTGAAAATTTTATGTGCCGGTTATAGGTATAGTGACAAATAAAAAATTTTGATGTAAAATGAAAAATCAATAATAATTTGATAAATAGGAGGATATGATGAAAATAACGGTTTTAATGGGAAGCCCACGTGAAGTGAATACTAATGTTATGGTTGAGGCTTTCAAAGGAGGCGCGGAAGAAGCCGGTCATGAAGTGACTGTTTTAAATGTGGGCAAGATGAAGATTGCTGGATGTCTTGCTTGTGAATATTGTCATACTAAGGGGGATGGAGAGTGTATCCAAAAGGATGATATGATTAAAATATATCCTGAGCTTGAAGAATGTGAAGCTCTTGTATTTGCCTCGCCGATATACTATTTTACTATGACGGCACAGATCCAGGCGGCTATTCAGCGTATTTATGCTATTGATCACCCTCCTGTAGCTACGAAGGCTGCATTGATGCTCAGTTCAATGTCACCGGATGTTTATGACGGCGCTATCGGAGAATATAATGGTATTTTAGATTACATGGATCTTGAGGACAGAGGAGTGATTGCTGTCTGTGATCCTGATAATGGGACTGAGGAGACTCTTGATAAATGTCGGGAGCTTGGGAGAAATATTTAGAAACAATCTTGTCCTTTAAAGACTTTTTATTGATAATGAGAAAAAATATGTATTTTTTATTTTAAATGTAATAAAGAATACATATTTTTAATTATGTAAACATAGGGAAGAGCAATAAAAAAGGGCGGAATTAACTGTATAGTAATCCGCCGTATATTTTATAACCTATATCCCGAATGCCTCGGAAGCTTCTTTTAATGCCTGAACAATCGGTAGGTTCTGAGGACATTTTTTCTCGCATTTTCTGCAGCCGATACAGTCAGAGGCATGACGGCCCTTAGCGACCCAATCGATATATTCCATTTTTGTAGAAGGGTTTTGACCATAAGTATTCCATTCATTATAGTATTCCAGAAGATCGGGAATATTAAGTTTCTGAGGACATGGCAGACAATATTCGCAACCCGTACATGAATATTTGATCAGTCTGTTATATTCATCCGATACTTTGTTGATCAGTTTTTTTTCTTCATCAGTCAATATGGTAAGATCATCAGAAGTAATTATTCTTATATTCTCCTCGAGCTGCTTCATAGAGCTCATTCCACTTAGAATAAGTGTGACTTCAGGCATCTCTGCCAGCCATTTAAAAGCCCATTCTGCAGGGCTTCTTTTTGTTTCTGCGCTGTCCCACAGCTTCTGCACAGCTGGAGGTATGGCAGATGTAAGTCTCCCTCCTTTCAGAGGTTCCATGATGATGACTCCTATACCTTTTTCTGCAGCCAGTTTCAGACCCTTGATGCCTGCTTGGATATTTTTATCCATATAGTTGAGCTGTATTTGACAAAATTCCCAAGGATAATCGTCCAAAACTTCCTCGAAGAACTCATAGGAATCATGAAAAGAGAAGCCAATGTGTTTTATTTTACCCTTTTTTTTCATTTCTTCAAGAAAAGGCATAAGTTTAAGCTTTTTTACACGCTTCCAGTTAGGAACATTTACACTGTGTACAAGGTACATATCAATGGAATCAGTATCCAGACGTTTAAGCTGTGTATTAAATATTTCTTTCATGTGATTTTCATCTTTGGCTAACCAGATAGGCATTTTATCGGCGATCAGAACTTTTTCTCTATATCCGTTCTTTAACGCTTTGCCGACGATGACTTCACTTTGTCCGCTGAGATAGGGATAGGCAGTGTCTATGTAGTTAATTCCGGAATCAATTGCTGCCCTTATGATAGACACAGCGTTGTTTTCATCAACTTTTCCGTCTTTTTCTTCAGGAAACCTCATTGCGCCCATTCCCAGAAGAGAGACTTTTTCGTTTATTTTTGCAAAGGTTCTGTATTTCATTTCTTACTCCTAAAATATTCTTCTCATAACAAGAATTCATTGAAATTACAAACTTTCATGATATTATATATCATAATTATACTTAAAAAGGAGTTGTATTTCAATGGCAAAAGAAACCGCAAAACTTGCGGATATATGTAGGGGCGTTCTTGATACTGCGAATCTCAATGATATGGCGGGACTGGCTATGGGATTGATGATAGGAGATGAGATATTTGTTGATTCCAGGGGATTCAGAAATTATATCACCGGGGATAAAATGAAACCGAACGACATTTTTCACTGTGCGTCTATATCTAAAACATTTACTTCGACAGGAATAATGAAGCTTGTAGATCAGAAAAAGCTCGATTTGCAGGATAAATTAGTCGATTTATTACCATATTTGTCAATCGCTGATAAACGATGTGAAAAAGTCAGGCTTCATCATATGTTGAGTCATATTTCGGGACTTCAGGATATCGAAGAATTGGACTGGAAATCAGCGGAAAAGGGGGAGGATTCTCTTAGGAAGCATGCTATTTCTGATGAAGTTAAAAGAGTTGTTATGAATAGTGATCCGGAAGATTTTGAATTTATGTATAGTGATCTTTCCTATGATTTGCTGGGACTGATAATACAGGAATTTTCTGGGCAGAGTTTTGAGGAATTTATTGCAGAGAATTTTTTTAAACCTGCAGGAATGGGTGATACTACGTTTCTGACTTTTGAAAGGACAGCAGGTAGTTTGGAGCTTGACAATGTAGATAAGGCCGGAATGGCTATGCCTCACAGACGGAAAGCTGACGGATCTGTCGTTCTTGAAACAGTTTATCCATATTCGAGACAGCATGCTCCCAGCTCGACTTTGACATCGAATACAGTGGATCTTTTGAGATGGGCAAGATTCAATCTTGATAAAAAAGCAGTATCTGCAGAATCTTATGATAAGATGTGGACTGAACGTGTTGACGCTCCTGACAAGGGTGCCGAAATGGGAATGGGATGGTTTATCAGAAATCAGGATGGTTTTCGCCTTATAGGACATGAAGGAGGAGATGTAGGTTTTAGAACAAGTTTCTGGCTGTGTCCTCAGCTTGATGCAGCTATGGTGATTTTGTCCAACACATCAGAGGCTCCAATTGAACCTGTAAGTGAAAATTTCTTTTCAGCTGTTGTCCAAGCATTGTGATGGTCTGACACAATATGATAAAATAGAATAGCTCATTAAAGAAAATCCGTGTCGCTGTAGCAGGCGATGGGATATATACATATGAAAGGAATTTGATTACAATGGTAAAAGAAGGATTAAAACTGAATGATCTATGTGGAGCTTTTCTCGATAAAGCTATGGAAATCTACGATGTACCAAGTGTCGCTTTGGGGGTTATGATTGGAGATGAACGATTTACCGGCGCCAGGGGATACAGGAATTTTATAACGAAAGATCCTATAGATAAAAACGATGTGTATCACTGTGCTTCCGCGTCTAAAATGATGACCGCCATGGGTATTATGAAGCTGGTAGATGAGAAAAAGATAGATCTTGATGACAGACTGGTGGATCTGCTGCCTTATTGGGAAATGGATGACAAGAGATGCAGGGATATCAAACTGTACCAGATGTTATGTCATATATCGGGGCTGCATGATGTTCCGGTAGAGGACTGGGAATGGAAATGGGGAGATAAAGTTGTAGATGCAGAGTCTCTCAGGAATTACGTAGTTTCTGATGAAGTTTTGAAAGGACGAATGCTCTGTGAACCGGGTAAGGGAGGTTTTATCTACAGCAGTATTGCATATGAGCTTTTGGGAGCCGTTATAGAAGAAGTTTCCGGCAAACTGTTTGATGAATTCATAAAGGAAAACTGCTTTAGACCTGCGGGAATGGAGAATACCACGGTTCTTACTATAGAAAGAACCGGAGGAAGTCTTGAACTTGATTATATAGATACTCTGAGAATGGCTATGCCTCATGAGAGAGATTCAGATAAAAATTTGATAATGGCGAAGTATTATCCTTACAGCAGGCAGCACGCTCCGAGCTCTACGCTTACTACCAACGTTGAGGATATGCTTAAATGGGGAAGATTCAATCTTGACAGAAAGGCGTTCTCGTCAGAAACATATGATAAGATGTGGCAAGAGTATGCGGTTGTTCCCAATAATGGAGAAAAGATGGGCTTAGGATGGTTTATGAGAGAACAGGAAGGATATCATCTGATAGGACATGAGGGAACGGACATAGGTTTCAGAGCAAGTTTCTGGATGTGTCCGGAGCTGGACATGACGATATCAGTACTTTCCAATGTCTCTGCCGCTCCGGTAAAAAGAATCAGCAAAACATTGTTTGCTGAACTTATTCATTCTTTATAAAATTGAGAAAGTCCTCAAAGTCTTCAAAATCACTTTGTATAAATTCAAAAAGAACAGGTTCTTTGAATTCATATTTTGCAGTGGTCATTAAAAAAGGAGCCAGAGGACTTGCCTTGAGTTTGTTCTCCAGATATCGTATGTCGGGAAGGCTGTATGCGGATACTATAAGCTGACCGAAATCAGTCAAAAAGTATACTCCTTTGACATCGTTGCTGAGACGGAAAACTCTTTCGTCAACATGGTCGTTGTTTTTCTTGAATGCCATAAACATTCTGCCGTTTTCGTGGGTGGACATTATGGTATCAAGATTGACCGTAAGTTCTCCTATGTTGTTATCCATATCATCGTCGGAAAGAAGAACTTCATATACAGTTATATATTCAGGCTTTGCCAGCATCATTGCAGCTTCTGCAGTGCTGATGTCAAAGCCTGAACATTTACTGAAAGAAACGACTTTCAGATTTTTTACCACTACTTTTGAAATGACTACTTCATAACTATTGTTCTGCTCTATAAGAGATTCGCAGAGATAAGAGACGGCATCGTCTTCATAAGTACGTTCAGCATCAATAACGTTTTTGCAGAAAGTAGCTTGGTGATAATTATCATATAAATCTACCGGAACACTTTTGTCGGCAAGGTAAGTCGCCCCCTGGCGGTCTCTGCCGAAGCATCTCATGAGAAAATAATTTATAACCTGATAATCAGATGTAATCTCGCTGCATATTTCATTCATGAGGGCTTTCATTTCATCGGATGTAAGCGTAGTTTCAGGCTCAGTTATAAAGCCGTATTCCCCGTAATTTGGCGGCAGGGGAAGACTGTGGATCTGATTGAATCGCTTGTAGTATGTTATAAGACCTCGGAGATGGCGTTCGGAAAGGCTTATTTTTTTTGCACCTAATCCACCTATGAGAGCTTGTTCTATATAGTTCAGTTTTTCAAAATCATTGCCTATAATACTCTTATAAGTTTCAAGACCCGCCTCTTCACAATCTATATAAAAAAATTGATGCAGATCAGAATCCGGATCTGTATCGGAAATCTTCCATCTTGCATATATTGAAAGGACACCCATTAGTCGCGTATCAGTAACATAGGCAGAGACAAAGTATTTATTCCGTTTTTCTATTGAGGAGGAAAGACCTCCTTCGATAACAGTTAATTTAGGTTTGCTCAAATTAAATACCTCATTGATTTTTTTCTGTTGCAAAAATTATGCGGTCGATACAGAAAGTATACCTTATTTGGGGAAAAATACAAGAGAAATAAAGTTAGCGCCATCTATTGACAGAGAATTTAATTGATATATAATTAATAAGGAAAATCAAATAATTCCTTATTAAGAGCGGCGGAGGGAATAGGCCCTGTGAAGCCCGGCAACCCCTGTATGTTAAAGTACAGAAGGTGCTAAATCCTACAGATATTGCGGTCTGAAAGATGAGGAAAGAAAACGGTAAACGATCTCTTTCTAATTCTGAAAGAGGTTTTTCTTTATGGAGGTAATGATGAAAAAATTATTTACATCGGAATCTGTTACGGAGGGACATCCGGATAAAATATGTGATCAAATTTCCGATGCTATAGTAGATGCTATAATGGAAAAAGACCCTATGGGAAGAGTAGCGGCTGAAACTACTGTGAATACAGGATATGCTATGATAATGGGAGAAATAAGTACAGAATGTTATATAGACATTCAGAAACTGGCCAGAGAAGTTATCTGTGATATAGGATATAATCACTGCGAGTATGGGTTTGACGGCAATGTGTGTGCTATTCTTACAGCTATAGATGAACAGTCTGCCGATATTGCCATGGGAGTCGATAAAGCTCTTGAATATAAAGAGGGGCAGCTTAATGATGAGGCGGATTTGTCTGACGAGACGGGTGCGGGCGATCAGGGAATGATGTTTGGGTTTGCGTGTAATGAAACACCTGAGCTGATGCCTATGCCTATATCTCTTGCTCACAGACTTTCCAAGAGATTGGCGGATGTCAGAAAAGATGGTATATTGACTTATTTGAGGCCTGACGGGAAGACTCAGGTAACAGTTGAATACGAAGATGATAAAGTTAAAAGGATAGATACTATAGTGATATCCACACAGCATGATCCGGATGTGGAGCTTTGCAGGATAAGAAAAGATCTGATAGAACATGTGGTAAAGCCTGTGGTGGACAGTAGCCTTCTGGATGATCAAACAAAATATTTCATAAATCCTACAGGGAGATTTGTTATCGGCGGACCTCATGGAGATTCAGGGCTAACCGGAAGGAAACTAATCGTTGATACATACGGAGGTTATGCACGTCACGGAGGAGGGGCTTTCAGCGGGAAAGATCCTACGAAAGTTGACAGATCAGCGGCATATGCTGCGAGATATGTGGCGAAGAATATGGTAGCTGCAGGGCTTGCTGATAAATGCGAGATTCAGCTGGCGTATGCGATAGGTGTAGCCAGACCTGTATCTATACTTGTCGACTCATTTGGAACAGGCAGGATCTCAGATGAAAAGCTGGCTCAGATAGTCGAAGAAAATTTTGATCTCAGACCTGCGGCGATAATCAGAGATCTGGGCCTCAGAAGACCTATATACAGGCAGGTAGCTGCTTACGGACATTTCGGAAGAACAGATATAGATTTGCCGTGGGAGAAGACCGATAAGGCAGAAATTCTCAGAAAGGCTGCTGATTTGTCAAATAAGTAAAATGATACGATGTAACCTGCATGATTGCTTTCAGCAATCAGAGATATGAAAGGAGATTTAGAAAATATGGGAGTTAAAGTCGCAAAGTTTGGAGGTTCTTCTGTAGCAGACGCTTTGCAGATAGAAAAGATACGCAAGATTATCAAAAATGATGAAGATATAAAATATGTAGTGGTATCGGCGCCGGGGAAAAGATTTTCCGAAGACAGCAAGGTGACAGATTTGTTGTATCTCTGCAAAACGCATATAGAACATAAGATTCCTTATCAGCAGATATTCCAAGTGATATGCGACAGATTCATGGCAGTGGAGGTAAATCTTGGCGTTGATGTTAATCTTTCCTATGAATTTGAAGAAATCAAAAAGAATCTTGAAGCCGGAGCCAGTGCAGATTATATAGCCAGCAGAGGTGAATATCTCAATGCTATGCTGATAGCAGCATACTTGGGATATGATTTTGTGGATTCTGCGAAAATGGTTAAATTCGATGAAAAAGGGAGATTCATGGAGGAGTTAACTGATAAAGCTATAAAGAAAGAACTTTCTAATCATGATACAGCTGTTATACCTGGATTTTACGGATCGAAGATAGACAGCACGGTGAAGACTTTCTCAAGAGGCGGTTCCGATATTACAGGAGCATTGGTGGCAAGAGCTGTTGGCGCTGATGTTTATGAGAACTGGACAGATGTATCCGGATTCCTTATGGCAGATCCGAGGATAGTGAAGAATCCTAAGCCGATTAGCACAGTTTCATATAAAGAGCTTAGGGAGCTTTCATATATGGGAGCTTCTGTGCTTCATGAAGATGCCATTTATCCGGCAAGGGTAGCAAATATTCCTATCAATATAAGGAATACAAACAGACCTGAAGATCCCGGAACTATAATAACATCCGAGCCGGCGAAGCTGGAAGAAGGACAGATAATAGCGGGAATAGCAGGCTATAAGGATTTTACTGTAATAGCCATGTATAAGAATCTAATGAGCAGTGAAAGAGGATTTATAAGAAAAATGACAGCTATCTTGGAAGATTTCGATGTACCCATCGAGCATATTCCCAGCGGCGTAGATACATTGTCTGTAGTTTTGGATAACGACGGAATAGATGGAAAGCTGGATGAGATCGTTGAAGAGTTTGAACGTCAGCTTAAGCCTGATACAATAGAGGTCTTTGAAGATATGGCGCTTATTGCTACCGTGGGACATGGGATGTCATATAGGCCGGGTGTTGCAGCAGCGTTGTTCAACGCTCTTGCAAAGGAAAAGATTAATATTAGGATGATAGATCAGGGTTCCAGTGAGATGAATATTATCGTAGGAGTAGAAAACAAGGATTTTGAAACAGCTATAAGAGCTATATATAAAGCTTTTGTATCATAATAAACGGGAGAGCCTCAGCACGGGAGATATATCCGACGCTGAGGCTTTTGCATATGAGGAGTATGGGAGTATATGTTTTTTTTGCAAACCTTTATATAATTGTTGAATTGAATTGTAAATTGTGCTGATTTGAGATAAAATGTAATATTATAGTTTGTATTAAAAGCAGGAGGTAATTATGGCATATATTTTCGATGAACCATCCAGAACATTTAATGAATATCTTTTAGTACCGGGATATTCATCAAAAGAATGCAGGGTGGATAATGTTTCTTTAAAGACACCGGTAGTCAAATTCAGAAAGGGAGAAGAATCTGCTATAAAAATGAATATACCCCTGGTATCTGCCATTATGCAGGCGGTTTCGGGAGACAGACTTGCGATAGCTCTTGCTAAGGAAGGCGGAATTTCATTTATATTTGGCTCCCAGAGCATAGAAAGTCAGTCTGAAATGGTGCGGAAGGTAAAGTCTCATAAGGCCGGATTTGTCACAAGTGACGCAAATATCAGACCGGATCAGACTTTAAGAGAACTGTTGGACCTCAAAGAGAGGACAGGGCATTCCACCACAGCAGTAACCGAGGACGGTACGGCAGAAGGAAAAATGGTAGGACTGGTGACAAGCAGAGATTATCGTATAAGCAGAATGTCTCTTGATGAGAAGGTATGTAATTTTATGACACCTTTTGAAAAGCTTATATATGCCGAGGAAGGGGTAACGCTTTCCGAAGCCAATGATATATTGTGGGATAATAAACTTAATGCACTTCCTATAATCGGTAAGAATCAGAGACTTGCATATTTTGTTTTTCGCAAGGACTATGATACACATAAGGCATATCCTGATGAGCTTCTTGACGGACATAAGAGATATATGGTGGGAGCGGGAGTAAACACCAGAGATTACAGGGAAAGGATACCTGCTCTTGTGGAAGCCGGAGCTGATGTGCTTTGTATAGACTCATCAGAAGGATTCACAGAATGGCAGAAGATGACTTTGGATTTTGTTCGTGAAAAGTATGGGGACAGTGTAAAGATAGGCGCCGGCAACGTTGTTGATAAGGAAGGATTTAACTATCTTGCAGATGCGGGAGCTGATTTTGTAAAAGTTGGTATCGGCGGCGGTTCTATATGTATAACCAGAGAGCAAAAGGGTATTGGAAGAGGACAGGCTTCAGCTGTCATAGAAGTAGCAAAGGCTAGAGATGATTATTTTAGACGTACAGGAGTATATGTTCCTATTTGTTCGGACGGAGGTATAGTTTATGATTATCATATGACTCTGGCTCTGGCTATGGGAGCTGATTTCATCATGCTTGGAAGGTATTTCTCAAGGTTTGATGAGTCGCCTACTGCAAAACTGACTATAAACGGAAGTTATGTGAAAGAATACTGGGGTGAAGGTTCTAACAGAGCAAGAAACTGGCAGCGATATGATATGGGAGGAGACAGTAAGCTCTCTTTCGAGGAGGGCGTGGACTCATATGTACCGTATGCGGGACCTCTGAGTGATAATGTAAGGCAGTCACTTCAGAAAGTAAAATCTACCATGTGCAACTGCGGGCTTCTTACTATACCTGATTTGCAGAAGAATGCAAAACTTACTGTAGTGTCAGCTACGAGTATCGTAGAGGGCGGAGCGCATGATGTTATCCTCAGAGATACTTCCGGAAACAGCAACAGATAAAGAACGGCTTTGCTGAAGCAACAGGCTAAGGCTGTGCCGATAATGAAAAATAGCCGTTATCGGCTATTTTTTCTTAGACTGCGAGGATATAATATCAAAGATATAATTTGAAAGGGAATACTATATATGAAACATGAGAAAATCATAGTTTTGGATTTCGGCGGGCAGTATAATCAGCTGATTGCCCGCCGCGTAAGGGAATGCAGCGTTTATTGTGAAGTGCATCCTTATACAATAAGTCTTGAAGATATAAAAGCTGCGAAGCCTAAAGGAATAATTTTTACAGGAGGGCCGAACAGTGTTTACGGAGATAATTCTCCACAGTATTCAAGGGAGCTTTATGATATGGGAATACCTATTCTCGGAATCTGTTATGGGGCCCAGCTCATAGCTCATCAGCTGGGCGGCAGAGTGGAAACTGCTCCTGTAAGTGAGTACGGAAGGACAGAGTTAACTATAGATGAGAAAGGCGGCCTTTTCAGGAACGTATCAGACAGGACTGTTTGCTGGATGAGCCATACTGATTATATAAGCATGCCGCCGGAAGGATTTACGGTAACTGCTCATACTGATGTGTGTCCTGTAGCGGCGATGGAAAACAGAGCAAGGAAGATATATGCTCTTCAGCTTCATCCTGAGGTGATGCATACTGAAGAAGGTTCTAAAATGTTGAGCGCCTTTGTAAAAGATGTGTGCGGATGTTCCGGAGACTGGGAGATGGGATCTTTTGCAGATGATGCCATAAAGGCTGTGAGAAGAAAGGTGGGTTCCGGAAAGGTCCTCTGCGCACTTTCCGGTGGAGTAGATTCTTCTGTTGCGGCTGTTCTTCTTTCAAAGGCAGTGGGAAAACAGTTGACATGTGTTTTTGTAGATCACGGTCTTCTGAGAAAAAATGAAGGAGATGAAGTAGAAGCTGTATTTGGACCTGAAGGAAACTACGATCTTAATTTTATCAGAGTGAATGCTCAGAAGAGATTTTATGACAGGCTTTCGGGGATCAGTGAGCCGGAGGAGAAGAGAAAAATAATAGGCGAGGAATTTATCAGAGTCTTTGAGGAACAGGCAAAAAAGATTGGAGCTGTTGATTTTCTTGTACAGGGAACGATATATCCTGATGTTATCGAGAGCGGGTTTGGAAAATCTGCTGTGATAAAATCTCATCATAATGTAGGAGGGCTTCCGGATCATGTGGAATTTAAGGAAATAATAGAACCTCTCAGGATGCTGTTTAAAGACGAGGTTAGGAAAACGGGGCTTGCATTAGGGATACCGGAATATTTGGTGTTCCGTCAGCCATTCCCCGGTCCCGGCCTTGGTGTTAGAATAGTGGGAGAAGTCACGGAAGAAAAGGTAAAAATTGTTCAAGATGCGGATGCTATTTACCGAGAGGAAATTGCGGCAGCTATGGAAGCCGGACTTATCCCTAAATCCGGACGGGAGGGAACTCTCGGACAGTATTTTGCAGCTCTTACGAATATGAGGAGTGTTGGAGTCATGGGGGACTTTAGAACATACGATTATGCTGTGGCTCTAAGAGCAGTATTTACCAGTGATTTTATGACGGCAGAGGCAGCTCAGCTTCCGTGGGAGGTTATAGGTAAGGTGACAACCAGAATCATAAATGAAGTAAAGCATGTTAACAGAGTTCTGTACGATTGTACGGGAAAGCCACCGGGGACAATAGAGTTTGAATAGCATAGCTATATACCCGTACATCGACATTTTTAAAAATGTGATATATTGTGAAATTTTACGAAACTTTTTAAAGATTTTTTGTTCAAATTTTAAGTATTTGTAGTTTAAGATAAAATTGTATTTTAGGGAGTGCATTTGTAAATGGCAATATCGAATATAAAGACTGTTATGCGGTGTGATGTTCAGAAAGTTTGGGAAGCTGTGACAACAGTTGAGGATTATGTTAAATGGCGAAGTGATTTAAGTAAAACAGAGACGATAAACGAAAAACAGTTTATTGAATATGACAAAAATGATTATCCTACTGAATTTACCGTTACTGTTTCAGTCCCATTAAGGCGTTGGGAGTTTGATATTAGCAACAGTAATATGAAGGGGCACTGGGTTGGAATTTTTTCTGCTAAGGATGGCGGGACCGAAATAGATTTTACAGAGTATGTAGAAGTTAAAAAGTGTATTATGAGGCCATTTGCAAAATCTTTTTTAAAAAAACAGCAGGTGAGGTTTTTAGCAGATTTAAAAAAATTTCTTCTTGGAAAAATTTAAAATACCGAATAGATGTATTTTTATATATTTATGTAAGATATATATCAGGAAAAGTTCTGTTTTGTTGAGCACATAAGGGGAGAACAATGAAAAATATTATCGTCATTGAAGATGATACGGATATAAATAATATAATAACAAAGGCTCTCGAGAAGGCAGGGTATAATTGTACTCAGGCGTTTTCAGGGACGGAAGCCCTGATTTATCTTGAAAGAGAAAATTATGATCTGGCAGTAATGGATTTGATGCTCCCGGGAATTGCAGGTGAGGAGCTTTTGCCTAAGATAAAGACACTGCAGAAAATTCCTGTTATGGTGGTTTCCTCAAAAGACAGTCTTGACAGTAAGGTAGGGCTTTTGACGGATGGAGCTGAGGATTATATAACTAAACCTTTTGAGATTCAGGAACTGGTGGCAAGAGCAGGAGTTCAGATACGACGTTTTTCCGAGAAAAAAGACAGAGACTCTGAACAGATGCAATACAAAAATTTGCTTCTGAAACCGTCTTTCTTTAAAGCTTACATAAATAATGAAGAGATATTTTTGACAAAGCAGGAGTTTAAGATTCTTGAACTTTTGCTCATGCATCCCGGCAGAGTGTATTCAAAGCAGGATATTTATGATTACGCATGGGAAGATGTATATATAGGAGAAGATAAAACCATTAATGTGCATATCAGTAATATACGAAAAAAGTTTAAAGAAGTTACAGAAGAAGAATATATCGAAACTGTATGGGGCATAGGTTTTAGGCTTGCCAGATAACTTTATACTTTCTTTAACTTTGCTTTGCGTTTTATTGGTGATTTCACTGTAGAATAAAGATGTGAAGCAAAGGAGGAGTTTAAATGGAATACTTACTGTGTACCAATGGTTTAACGAAACAATACGGAAGGCATAAAGCTGTTGATTCTGTGAATATTCACATCAGACAGGGAGATATATACGGATTGATCGGGCGCAATGGTGCAGGAAAAACAACAATACTGAAAATAATAAGTGGTCTGGCATCACCTACAGCAGGAGATTTTACGCTGTTTGGAAAGACAGGAAAAGATGTGAGTCCGTATATGTCCCGCATCGGGACACTGATAGAAGCTCCCGGTGTGTATCCCAATATGTCAGCAAGAGAAAATTTGAAACTTAAATGTCTGGCTATGGGAGTGAGGAAGAAAGGCTGTATAGACGACTTACTTAGGATAGTGGGACTTGAAAATACGGGCCGGAAAAAAATCAGGAATTTTTCACTTGGAATGAAACAGCGTCTGGGTATTGCTCTTGCGCTTGTAGGAGATCCGGATATCGTTATTTTAGACGAACCTATTAACGGTCTTGATCCACAGGGGATAGCTGAGATACGGGAGACTCTATCGAAACTGAATAAAGAGAAAAACATAACATTTATTATTTCGAGTCATATTCTGGAAGAATTATCAAAAATTGCAACTAATTATGGGATTATACATGACGGTGTATTGCTTCAGGAAATGACAAGAGAGGAGCTTCTTGCAAAATGCAGCGAGAGGATTGAACTAAAAACTGATGATACCGGAAGGGCTTGTACTGTCCTTGAAAGTATGGGAATCAAACGTTATAAAGTCGTGGATGCCAGCACCATTCAGATTTTTGAGCGACTGAATGACAGTGGAGATATCACTATGTCTTTAGCCGAAAATGGCGTAAAGACAATGGGGATAACTGTCAAGAATGAGGCTCTTGAAGATTATTATCTTAATTTGACTGGAGGTGCTGAATATGTTTAATTTAATAAAGATGGATACGTATCGTCTGATACATTCAAGATCTACATGGATCATTCTTATTTTTGTCATTGCGCTGGCGATTTTTAGTGCTGTTATGACAGATTCTGATATAGAATTGATGAAAAGTGATCCTGTGAATGCAGTTACAGAAGAGGAATCCGGCAGGCAGATAGGAATAGCTGTTTGGCCTGACCCTGAATGGATGACAGGAAAAATCGAGGTGGGCAGCCTGATAAGTTCAGAAATAAAAAGCGGGCTTCTTTCCATTCTCTGTGTAATATTTGCAGCTATGTTTGCTAATGCTGAACAGAAAAACGGATATATTAAGAATATCATAGGACAGTTTCCTGGCCGGGGAGTCTTGATAATTTCCAAATTTACTGCTATAGCAATTCAAGTTTTTTTTATGATAGTTGTTTTTTCACTGGTTACGGCGGCAACGGGATTTATATTATGGGGCAGTGATCTGTATATGGGATCAGTTTTATCTTTATGCAAATTCCTTGGTGTTCAGTATCTTCTCCATTTGGGATTTGCATTGCTGATCATGTTTTTATCAATACTGACTCGCAGCACAGCCTTTAGTATGACGGCAGGGATACTGATTTGTGCAGGTCTGGAGGTTCCTATATGTTCCGCTGTCAATAAGATGGTATATGATATAAACCCGGTATGGGAATTTGATATTAATAATTATCTTTTGGATGGCAATATAACTATGACAGGCATATCAGCATCTTCAGATGAAATGATGAGAAGTGTTTTGGTAGGAGCAGCATTTGCTTTTGCGGCGGTTATTCTTGCTATAACGGTGATAAAAAGACGCGATATCAGGTAGGAGGACGTATGATAATATGGGCGGCTGCCGCTACGGCTGCGGCGATTACTGCAACTGTGATATTGACCGCTTACAGACGGCAGGTCAGGAGGACATGCAGGCAGCTGACCTTTATAAACAGTAAGCAGACAAATTTGCGGATTACATCAGAATTACCTTTTCCCGAGCTGAATGAATTGACCGACGGAATAAATGAAATCGTAGATATATCCCGCAGAATACAAAAAGATTCTCAGCACAATGAGGAGAATCTGAAAGAGATTATTACTAATTTATCCCACGATATCAGAACTCCGCTTACATCTATGGACGGATATTTTCAGCTTCTTTCAAAGAGTGATAAAGAGAATGAAAGAAACCACTATATTTCAATTATACAAAACAGGATAACCAGTTTGAAAGATATGTTGGAAGAACTGTTCACCTATACAAAGCTTCAAAATGAGAATTACCGAATCGATATGGAGGTTGTTGATTTTGCGAAAATTGTATTTGATACGGTTTTTTCTTTTTATGATGAATTTGAAGGAAAAGACATGCATCCTCAGATAGATTTTTTCGAGGGACATTTGCCTGTTTCAGGAAATGCCGAGGCAATACGGCGTGTGATCCAGAATATAATAAAAAATGCGCTGGAACACGGAAGAAATAAAATAAGGCTTGCATTGTATCAAGAAGGCGAACAAAATATATTCTGCTGTGAAAACGATATGACAAATCAGGAGCAGCTTGATATGGAGCGTATCTTTTCAAGATTTTATAAAGCAGATTCTGCCAGAGGCAGTGCGTCTGCAGGTCTTGGTCTTGCAATAGCAAAAGAACTGACTGAGAGAATGAATGGAAGTATAGCAGCATTTGCAGAAGAAAATGTTTTTCGTATTGAAATACGATTTGATGTATATACGGACAAGTCCCTGGTAAAGTAGAACATGGTCTTGTCCGGTGGTTTGTAACGATGGAATACTGTTGCAGATGAGTTTTATTGTCATAAGACAGAGGCTATAAAAGATCCGGGTGTTAAACGGCAAGGAGAGCCGTATATTATTTCATATATGAAATTGAATTGGCTGCGGCAGGGAGAAAGAATATGAAAATCATAAGAATAAGAGATCACACAGATTTTATATGTGAAGGGGCGGAATGGTTTCATTGCAAATGGGGCGTATCTAAAGAAGCATATGAAGAAAGCATGAAAGAGAGTTTTGATAATGAAAGAAGTGTTCCGCAGTGGTATGTTGCTGTTGAAGGAAGGAAGATAATCGGCGGAGCGGGAGTTGTAGAAAATGATTTTCATAACCGCAAAGATCTTAAGCCCAATATATGTGCATTATATGTGGAAGAGGAGTACCGCTGTAGGGGAATCGCAGGGGAGCTTCTGGCATATATCTGTGATGATATGAACAGAATGGGTATTGCAACTTTGTATCTTATTACAGATCATACATCGTTTTATGAAAGATATGGATGGGATTTTCTCTGCATGGTTCAGGGAGAAGATGATTCTGATATGAGCAGGATGTATATTCATAATAGTTCGGCGCAGAATGTTTGAACTTGAGATTGAAGTGAAAGAATTTATTTGAGGTGATGGCATAGAGCTCTGTTATCTCAATGACAAACAGATGGGTGACAAATATACATGTACTTATGACTGTATTTGATAAAGCGCAGAGAAAGAATAGAAGCATTTTTTAGGAGTAATTAAAGTGAAGGAAATAGACGTAAAAAAGACAAGCCGTGCAGAGGCTTTTGAACTGTGGATGAGTGCACCGATGCCTATGATAACTTTTCATAAAACCTTGGATGTCACAGGGATTGTAAGATACAGTCGCCGGCATGGATACAAATTTAATATGCTGATGTGTTGGTGTATCGGAAAAGCTGCCTCATGTACAGAAGAATTTTATATACTTCCTGTGGGAGACAGGCTGATAAAATATGACAGACTGGCAATAAGTACAGTCGTTGCTGCACAAAACGGAAAAATCAGCACATGTGATATTCCATTTAATGAAGATCTGCAGGCTTTCAGTGATGATTATCTAAGGCTTTTAAAACGAGTGCAGAAGACAGGTGAAGCCTATGAGCTGGGTGATGATTTTATGGTGATAGGAACCTCGGCTCTTGTAGAGTATTGTATTGATGGCGCAGTGAATATTTATGCCGGAGTTTATAATAATCCTTTTTTGATCTGGGGGAAGTACAGAAGAAAATTCATAAGAAAAATACTTCCTATGTCGTTTCAATTTCATCATGTACAGATGGATGGTCTTCATGCAGCTGGTTTTTTGAAGCGCCTCCAAGAGGAGATGGATAAGTTTAAGGCGGCTGGAAGATGATGTGAACAAACATAAATATGCTTTAAGAACAGAAAAATATTTGCACTGAAAGAACTGCAAAGTATGAAAGTTTGAGAAACTATGATCCCCATGGAGCAAACTCTCTGATTCAGGTTATTATCTAAAAAAATCAGAGTACTGTGGTATCTTATATAAGATAATATATGTATGCACAGTGTGCGAAATGAGGTGGAAAGAAATGAAAAGAAAGAAACTCGTGTCCGGCCTCCTTTTGTTAGTTATGACAATAGGGGGGGGGTATAATACCCTTAACGGCATCAGCTGACACAGCGGACGGCTCGGATAATACAAACGGTAAATTCACACCGGGCAGGACAATAACCTATTATATGTCTCAGTCAGATAACAGCAATAAAGGATATATAGTGGATTATGCAGCAAACAACGGGCTTACCGGTTGGGGGAATACTCTTAAAGAGGACGAAGCTGTGGAATCCAAGAAAACTGTATCAGATGGAAGCGTATATTGCACTTATACTCTTGATTCCGACAGACAGATAGATTTTGGCGATGGCGAGGAAAAAGCATATACTATAACGAAAACTTATTCTAAGTCTGTTCCGGCACAGGAAATAAAGGCAGAAGGAAAGGAGACCTCTCCTAATAGCGGAAACATCGGAACTATAGGTGTAGGCGGAGGATCTCTTCAGAGATTTCTTGCATACAATACTATGCCTGACGGAAGCGGTACTTGGTACAGATACGGTCAGACTATACCTGAGGATGTTGATGAATTATATGTAAAAACAATAAGTTACATAAAGATTTTAAGCATAACTAATCTGGCTAAAGGATCATCCATATCTTTAGATATGGACGGTACCGGCGAGACCTCGAGAGAAAATCCTAAAGTGATCGGTGTCCATGCCGGAGCTATAAATGATGACAGTTCCAGCCTGAATTTGACAGCGAATTTTACTTTTGATGATACTGTTGCCCAGATGGTGTTCGGCCGTACTGATGAGATAAATAAACAGCAGAATGCTGATGGGAATGGTTATATAACTCATGTTGATCTTAATGTAAAACTTGACTCCAGACTGCATCTTAAAGGTGATGACGACAGTATCACTGTGAAATTTACGGGCGGGTTTATACCGTATGTAGATGGCAAAGTTCCTGAGCCGGATGTAGGAACGAGATGTACTTATACATTTAAAGTAAACAGGTCTGATATAGCAGATAACAGTTTTACTATAACCACGGTTTTGGATGGAGCTGAAGCGGCAGAAAATCCGGATCTTCTCTATGAAGATTTTAAGTCAATGAAACTTGAAGCAGAGGTTGATATCCCTGAAGATATGGCTGAATATGCGGCTGATCCGGGAAGTAAGGAGCCGGAGGAATCGTTTATTAAAGCAGAGGGTAATATTCATGTAGAAGCAGCCAGAACAGGCAGTGCCACAGGGACTAAGGGTGATCTTGAAGCAGATCCCATATATGCGCAGCTTCAAAATGATATTCATAAAATAGAATATGTCACTAACGGAGGCGATCTTGAGGATGGCGCTGCAGACAGCGTAATCTGCGGAAAGACATTTTCAGAGCCCGGTATAACGAGAGTAGGTTATGTGTTCAAAGGATGGTATGTTGATGAGGCCATGACAGAAGCGTATGATTTTAGCACTCCTGTTATTAAAGATGTGAAACTTTATGCTAAATGGGTTTCGGATCAGTCGCCGGGAGGGGAAACAGATAAGCCTGGAGACGGAAATCAGGAAATCAAAACAGGCGATGACAGTAATATGATATTCTGGCTGTCAGTTATGGCGGCAGCTTTATGCGGAACAGCAATTCTTATCTTTTACGGAAGGAAGAGAAGGGAGAAATAGCAGTATATAGATTAAAAATCACCGTATTTACTAAGTACGGTGATTTTTTTGTGCAAACTGCTTAGGGTACAGTTAAATAAAAATTTATGATAAAATTATATAATGACGATATATTTTTACGGAGGATTTTGAGCGATGAGTCATCTGCAGATAACAGAAATAATCGAGAATAAAAATAAATATATGGATCTGCTTTTTCTTGCTGATGAGCAGGAAACTATGATTGATAAGTATCTTCAGCGGGGGATGATGTATGGTTTGTTTGATAATGGAATAAAAGCAGTTTGTGTTGTCACCGATGAAGGTAAAGGAATACTTGAGATAAAGAATATCGCAGTTGATCCGAAAAGCCAGAGGAGCGGATACGGACGGCGGATGAT
>NZ_JBKTXS010000017.1:43199-43874 GCF_046951855.1 Lentihominibacter sp.
AAAAAAAATTTCCGTATATTGCAAGTAGGAACGGGAGAAACTCCTCTGACAATACCTTTTTATGAAAAGTGCGGCTTTAAAAGATCACACTCTGTAAAAAATTTTTTTGTTGATAATTATGATCATGACATTTATGAGGACGGAATAAAGCTTATAGATATGATATATCTGCGAATGGATCTTAACTGTGATCAAAACCATGCGGACCGGAAAGACTGATGATTTCCAATATACTCTTGTTGGTGTTATAATATAGAAACAGGCAGAATTGCCGAGGAAGGAATATTAATATGGAAAATTTGCAGAGCATTGTGCTTTTGATAGATGCAGATAATACACAATTATCGAAAATGGAAGAAGTTATACGGGAGATTTCTACTCATGGACGTATTGTAGTAAAAAGAGCATACGGAAACTGGAAAAAGGAAAGCCTGAAAAATTGGGAAAATGAGCTGAAGCGTTTGGCTATTAAAGCTGAGCAGCAGTTTGATTATGTTACCGGAAAAAATGCGACTGATATGGCTTTGGTTATAGATACGGTTAATTTACTTCATAAAGGTATTTATGATGCGTTTGTGATTGTTGCCAGTGATAGTGACTATACGCCATTGGCTATAAATCTGCACGAGTCAGGGGTTTATGTCATGGGCGTGGGAGAAAAGAAGACTCCAGAGG
>NZ_JBKTXS010000018.1:0-43550 GCF_046951855.1 Lentihominibacter sp.
TCCCGAATATGAAGAAGCTGCTCTTCTCGAAAGATTAACTGAACCTGAAAGAGGAGTAACTTTCAGAGTTGTTTGGGTTGACGATGCTGGTAAAGTACAGGTTAATAAAGGATACAGATACCAGTTCAACAGTGCAATCGGACCTTACAAAGGCGGTCTCAGATTCGCGCCAAACGTATATCCCGGAATCATCAAATTCCTCGGATTTGAGCAGATTTTCAAAAACAGCTTAACAGGGCTTCCTATCGGCGGCGGCAAGGGCGGTTCCGACTTTGATCCTAACGGAAAGTCAGACGCTGAAGTAATGAGATTCTGTCAGGCATTCATGACTGAATTATACAGACACATCGGACCTAACACTGATGTCCCTGCAGGAGACCTCGGTGTCGGCGCCAGAGAAATAGGTTACCTTTTCGGACAGTATAAGAGAATCGTTGACAGATATGAAGGCGTTCTCACCGGCAAAGGAATTCCTTACGGCGGACTCCTCGGAAGAGCAGAAGCTACAGGATTCGGTATCGTATGGTATGCTGAAGAAATGCTAAAGGCCAATGGCGAAGACATTAAAGGAAAAGATGTTGTTATCTCAGGATTTGGTAATGTGGCATGGGGTGCTGCATGGAAACTGCAGCAGTTAGGCGCTAACCTGATTGCATTCTCAGGTCCGGACGGATACATTTATGACCCTGACGGCATCAACACTGATGAAAAGGTTGATTTCCTTCTTGAACTCAGAGCATCAGGTAAAAACATCTGCTCACCTTATGCTGAAAAATTCCCTAATGCTAAGTTCACTGCAGGCAAAAAGCCTTGGGGCGTTCATCAGGACTTCGGAGCTAATGTTGATTTGTTCATCCCATGTGCAATGCAGAACGACGTACATATGGAAGATGCTAAAAACATTGTTGAATCAGGCTGCAAATTCTATTGCGAAGGTGCTAACATGCCTACAACTAACGATGCTCTCGTTTATCTGATGGATAAAATGATTGCTGTAGGACCTTCTAAAGCTGCTAATGCTGGCGGCGTTGCCTGCTCATGCATCGAAATGGGTCAGAACGCAGGACACACTGTATTCCAGCATGAAGACGTTTATGCACAGCTGCACCAGATTATAAAGAATATCTACAGCGCTTGTGCAAAAGCCGGAGAAACTTATTTTGGCAATAAAAACGCTCTGGTACAGGGTGCTAACATCGCCGGTTTCGAAAGAGTCGCTGAAGCTATGATGGCTCAGGGATTAGTATAAACCAATAGCCATTCAAAAAATATCAGCCCAGTTCAATTAATTTTGAACTGGGCTTTAATAATATAGTAAAACTTATTTCACAACACAGCTACTCCCCGTCATTTTATAATATTTGTTTAATTTTTGAGCAGCTCCTTTTACCAAAACTCCACCTGCCAAACTCAGACAAGCACATATTACAATCATAGGGATAAATTGAACGGATAATCCCAACTGAGGGCCTATAGCGCCGACTACAGCATATGATATTCCTATCAGCCCCAATATGGTTCCCATATCTTTTATGCTATAGCTGTCGGTTATCATAATCGGATTAAGTGTTGTCATGCCGTTATATGTAAATCCCTGTATTATGCATATAACAGCATATGCCGTAAAACTATTTACTCCGAGAACTACAAACCCTATCAATAATATGCCATTTATTATTCCGAGAAAAAAAGTTGTCCTATATGGCCCTATCTTATCTGAAACGATACCTATGATAATTCCTCCCAATCCGGCACCTACTCCGAATGCAGAAACCACCCACGCAGAACCCATTTCATTGATACCATATATATTTTCTGCCAGAACAGCAATATCAGTTACCAACACATTACCTATCATCTGAATGGTAATAATTGAAAAGAAAATCATGTAAAACGCCGGGTGAGTCAATGCCTTTTTCCAGCCCATAGACGGCAATGCCTTCTCGTCTCTGCCTGCAATGGTCTCTGCTATTTCCTGTTCATCTGCCGCTTTTTGGATCTCTGCCTGCAATTTTTTATCTCCTTGTGTAGGATCGTATACCAACATAGTGGCAATAAGCAAAACTATGGTAAATACTGCACCTTCTCCCACAAGAACGCTGCTAACCGGAAAGGACTGTATATAATATGCCAATACAGGAGATATTACAATGCTCCCTATTCCCTGTGCACCAAACATAATACCCATAACAAGCCCTTTATTACGAGGAAACAAGGAATTTATAAGCGCTACATTACATATATACACACCATACATTGCCAATCCTGCCATAATTCCCTGCATAATCGCAAATATCATAACATTTGATGTCAGTCCGCTTATAATTATTGCCACACCATAAAGTATGCCTGATGTTACCTGTACTTTTTTCACACCGAATTTATTCATAAACCATCCGCCTATTAAAAATGCAGGAAACTCACAAAACATAGTTAATGTATATGCCAAGACTATTTTATTTTCAGACCAACCGTAAGCCTCATTTAACGGTCCGACAAAGACTGCCAATGAATAAACAGAACATATACATAATTCCATCAAAATAATCATTACAAGTGATATAGCTTTTCTACTTTTGGGAACCTTTAATTGAATCATTGAAGTAACCATAATACTTCCTCCTTAATATGATTTTTATAATTCTTTCAGTTCTTTATCTATTGCTGCTAAAACTTCCCTGTTAAGTTTAGAACCGACAAAAGGGGCAACAGATTTAAGCTTCATACCCATCGCCATATCTATACGCGGATCCTTTGTAAGGCCTGGCGCATATTTTTCGATTATCCTTACCGCCTCCTCATTTGATAATATTTCTTTTACCGTATTTGATATACCTTTAGAAAATTCCTCTGTACCTTTTTTTTCTTTTGAATTTTGATTAACCTTTCCTGTTCCTGCAGCTGCCTCAAGCGCAATTTCCGCAAAAGCTTTACCGACAGGTTCCAGCTGATCAATAGGAATTCTGTCAGGTTTATCAGACGGATGATAAATATACATCTGAGGAGAGACCATGCTGACTATGGGAATTCCATCTTCATTAAAACAATATGCATCCGATATTACTTCGTTTTCTGAAAACTCATATTCTTCCTGATCAAGACCTCTCCCTACATCTGTTTTAACAAACAGAGTTTTATCAAGACCATACTTAACATATTTTTCCTTTACGATATCATACAAGCCGGATTGATTAGATACATACACAATTCTAAATTCAGGTTCTCCTGTTTCATATTCATTGTAATTTTCATCAAAAGCAGTTTCTTTTCCTATATGTTCAATACAAAGATCGAGTATAAGCTTTTCACCATTGGAATGTCTTGTACGTATGAATTCTTCATGCCCGACATAATTAGCATAATGAGTATCTGTAGCTGCAAACATCATAGTTTTCTTGCGTTCTTCCTCAGGTATCTGAGAAAAATATTTAGCAAGAGCCATCATCTCCGATATCCCTGAACCATCCTGAACCGCGCCTGTGAAAACAGCATCATGATGTGAATGAACCAGTATTATCTCATCAGATTGACCCGGCAGTTTTCCGCTTACATTCCTTGCAGTTCTGTAATTATAATCAGAACGCAGTTTCATAACTCCCTTCAGCACTTCTTTTTTCCTGAATTTGTCTCTGAGAATATTTCCGCTGCTTCTTGATATCCAAACTGCCGGCAAAGCCATATATTCCGTTTCCAAAGGAAGTCCGATATCCGTATAATCTTCATTGTACCAATACGGATCATCATAATAATCATCCAATATCCCTATAAAACCTTTTGCTCCTGCTTTAGAAGCATTGATATAATTAAAAGGCCATGTTCCCGGAGTAAAAATATTGTATTTTTTCAGCGTTTTTTTAAGCTTTCCTTCAGGATCAAAAAGCTCCGCCTCTTCAAAGATATCCATACGCATATCAGCACTCATTTTCTGAAAACGCATATCACTGACAACAATTTTCCCGGTCAGATCTAAATCTTTTACATCTTCCTCACTACCTTCTCCTATATATACGAATTCTGCTTCCGATCCGTCAATTCCAATCTCAAAAATACCTGTCTCTGCTTTTCTGTTAGTTCCATTTCCCGCAAAACATTCAAAATCATCGCCGTCTATATTCAAACTGCATATATCGGTATTTAGAAACACTGCGGGAACCTCCTCGATTTTGATATCCTCAAGTCCAAATTCATTGAATTTGGAAGCAATATATTCAGCTGACTTTCGCCCTTCCTCTGAGCCTGTTTTTCTGTGCCCCCACTGCGATAAATCACATATCCATGAAAAAATTTCTTCTTTTTTAGGAAATAATTTTTCTTTAAACTTTATTTTCATCTTTTAATCCTTTCTTAATATTTTAAGCACCCTTCTTCAACAACTACTTTTCCATTTTGTATTACATAACGAATATTTGAATTATCACATAATATTTCTATATCTTCTGCAGGATTCTTTATAAGTACCAAGATATCTGCTAATTTCCCCACTTCTAAAGTTCCTGTCTTATGATCCATTCCTAACGCTTTTGCAGAATTCAGCGTAGCAGAAGTAATTATTTCCGAAACAGTCATCCCTATATGCTTCAAGGCCTTATATTCCTGCATAGTATATTCTCCATACGGAGTCACTGGTTCGTATACAGTATCCGAACCCATCGCTATCTTCACACCCTTTTCCTTTGCCTTGGAAAAATTGTCGATAATCATATTAGTATACATTTCAAGTTCTTCATCTGAATACAAAGATGTTTCAGGGCCACCATCACTTCTCTGATGAAATGCAAATGTCCTTATGGGTTTTTCCTCTTCTGAACCCAAATCAAAACTGCCGCTTGCATTTGTCAGAAGATTTATCGTTGGAACAAGAATAATTCCTCTTTCAATCATTAGCTCCATACATTCCTCATCTAACATTTCTCCATGTTCTATTGTATCTACTCCTGCTTTTATACACTGTTTAATTGATTCCAGGTTCTCAGCATGAGCACACACCATAGTTCCACTGATTTTATGTGCTTCATCACATATCATTTTCATTTCTTCAAAAGTATAATGTACATCAAATACATTATCTGTAGCCCAATTCCCACCTCCTGAAGCCCAAAACTTTATCTGATCTGCACCTTGCCTGAGTATCCTTCTCACCCATTTGCGGCATTCCTCGGGACCATCTGCCAGCACAGCCCACTGATGCCGTTTTTGCACCATCTCCTCAGAAAACTGAAATGTATCACAGTGTCCGCCTGTTCTCGCAAGACCCGGACCACAAGCTATGATTCTCGGCCCCACTATGCGTTCCTCTCTGAAAATTCTTTTTAAATAAAGGCCATTCCACGAAATATCCCTGCACGATGTAATTCCGCTTTTCAGCAACGTCTGAGCATCTCCAACAGAACGCATTCCTCTCATAAGATTCGGTTCTGAAATAATATCTCCATCCAAATAAAGTCCTTCTCCACGTCCTCCTGATAGATGAATATGTGCATCTATCAGCCCCGGCATCACATAATGACCTGCAAGTTCAATTTCCTGAAATACGTTGTCTGCTTTGTATTCAGACATATCATCAATCTGCATGATGTGTCGCCCGCTTACCGCTACAAACATATTTTCTTTTATTTCTTTTCCGTAACCATCAATCAAGTTTACATTTTTCAACACATAATTTTCCTTCAATTCCATGAAACCCTCCGCTTTAAATAGATTCCTTTAAACACCTTATCATTTTTATGCCTTTTTTTATGGTTTTGAATTCTCTCTTTAATTCGATGATGAACCTTATCATTTCCCTGCGTATCGCTTTGCGCATCATCTTTATTTCCTCTTTAAAATCTTCATCCCCATTTTCAATTTTTTGTTTTAACTGTGTCATCAAAGGATAAAAAGTATAACAATTCAGCTCCTTTCCTGATGCCCACGTTCTTCTTTTTTCATACTCTTTTCCATTTATCTGATGACACATTTTCTCAGATATCATCTCGCTGAAGTAATATGAAATCCCCGCCATATCAACTTGAAAAAGACACTGTTTTGCCTTTTCAGGTTCTTTATTTCTTAAAAATTCCTCCGCTTCCTCCATTAGCCCTATGTTCATAAGATATTTTCCGCTTCTGGAAATGAGAAAATCCGACGGAGCAACCGCATCTATTTTAGTTTGAAAAAAGTCGAATATCTTCAAGATATACGAATTATATCTGCGAGCATTATCATAAAACTCTCTCTGCTTATCTGTGTCAATTCCAGAATCCACTTCCATAAAATATTTTTGATTTTTATCCTTTAATTCTTTAAGCAATATTTTCGAAGCATCTTCTAAAAGTTTAAGCTTATATTGCATTCTTCCCGTTTTTATCCCCTGTTCTTCCAGAGAATCAAAATCTGATTCAACACGTATACGTTTAGACTGTGCCGAAAAATCAATTTCCAGATATGGAAGCGAATCCAAATATATCCCTAATCCCCCATAGTACCGAATTGAATCTCTTAATGCATCTGGATTGTAGCTTTCCCAGTTATCATGATTTGAATGGTCTCTGCCTATATATGCTGATTTTCCCTCAAGCTGTTCTGTAATAATATCATTGGTATATACCGGAATTCCCGCTGTGCAGTATGAAATCCCGTCACACCAGGATAAACCATTATATAGCTGTGAACCCGTGCCTGCTGATTTTTTTTCGAAACCTCCGGTAAGCTCCGGAGAATAATTGATATAATCAAACAAATTAATCTCATTCCCTATTGTGGTAACAGCCTTCAATTCTTCAAGAGCAAGAGCTGCATATTCAAAATTGATATCAGCAATCACTTTATTTTTCCATTCTGTCATCTTCTTTTTTATAGTCTCGTATGAGCCGGTAATATAAGGATATTTTGTATCAATCATCCCACACTCATGTGCCCCATGAAAAGCAAAGATCATACTCCTCTTCGGTCTGTATCCTGAACGCATAACGGCATGAGCTATACCCAGCAAAGCTGCACATGACGATATATTATCCTGAATACAGCGAAAAAAATGGTCAAGATGAGCAGAAAAGACTATTTTTTCTTCACTCATACTCCCCGGTATTTCTCCCAGCACATTATATGTAACTCCTACATCAGGAGTATAAACAGCATCTACAGTCAAATTGAGTTCTATTTCTCCGACTTTTTTCAAAATACCTTTCAAATAATTAGCATGTTTTAAACTAATACCCATTATAGGAATAGGCGATTTATTCATGGGCGTCTGTACACGTATCGTTTCTTCATTGAGTACACCCTCCCCTGCATAAATCAACAGTGCGGCAGCTTTATTTATTACAGTTTCCTCAATCTGTGCTATCAGATTCCCAGCTTCTAAAACATCCATGCCGCAAAAAAGTGCTATCTTACCCTCTATATTCAAATTTTTCAGTTCATCTCTCGTTGCTGTACCTACATCTACCAAGCTTGCAGTTATACCGTTGCTGCCTGTTCCCGGAGATCGATAACCATAAGGTCTAATTTCCATATGTTCAATATTATCGATATCTGAAATCACACGAAGCCGGGCATCATTAAACTGATATTTGCTTACAGGGGTTTCTACAATTTCTACTTTTTCTACCCCTATACTGCGAAGCTGCTGCGCTATATATTCAGCACCTGCATGTTCAGCATCACTGCCTCCATGTTTTCCGCCATAAATCAAACTGTCTCCTATAGCTGAATAATCTCTGACAAATTCTGTCCACCGGTCAGTATCAACCTTACTGCAATAACGTTCAATATTCTGTTTCAGTGTCTTACATTCCAAATTATCACTCCTTTCTCATATGCAGCCTCTTTCAAAACTACACACTCATAATATTCCGAAAAATCTTTTTTTAAACATATGTTGATTATTTTTTGTGATCTTATTATAATTAAGATCTGACGTAAAAACCATATTCAATATCAACCGAAAATGTCAATTAGCAGACAGTTAAACAATCCTCTGTCTATTAACATGTTTTAAAAGGAAAAAAGGAGTACAATATGAACAATTCCGACAGACGTGTAAAAAGAACAAAAAGACTCCTCAAAGAGTCTCTTTCAAAATTATTGCAAACAAAGGAACTACATAATATTTCTGTCAAAGAGCTGACAGATCTCGCAGATGTTTCACGAGGAGCTTTTTATACCCATTACCAAGATATCTATGATTTATATGATCAGATGGAAAGCGATCTGTTTAAAGAAATAAATAATATTATTATTAAAGAACCCACCCATAAATATAATGAAGTGTATAAAACTCTGATCAATTACATATATGATAACGCCAATATATGCCGCATTTTTATGTTAAGAAATTCTCCCGGAACCTTTAGAAATAAGATGACAAATTTTTTTGAAGAAAAATTCCACTCTATCGTCCTCTATGAGATGGATATGCCTGAAATGAAAGAAGAGTGGAAATTCATATCACGATATCAAAACGAAGGATTTATTTCAGTATTAAGTCTTTGGCTTGAAACAGATCTTATTTATCCAAAAGAAAAATTATTAAGATTACTTATAGATATAGATTCAGTCTGTGATCCTCTATATACATAAAAAACGATACTTTTATAGGTATCGTTTTTTACATATTTATTTTATCGCTTATTTCACTCCTGCCTGAAAAATAACTGTTCCGTCTTTCAGCTTACCTACTATTATCGTTTCCTTATTTTGAACCTCCGTGTACAGAAGAATCTCATCCCCCAGCATTGCTTCTTTCGAAAAGTTCATGATAAAACTGCCATAATTGTTTTTTCCCAGTACGCCACTTATAATATCAGCATATCTACAATTATTGACATGTCTGTTAACATCAAGATCCGCTTCTGTTACAACATGACTGCCTGCCTTCACAGGATCTACAGCCTTTATCTTTTCTATTCCTTCCTCAAAAGGAACGTGATCTATATATTCTCCGTCAAAATTTATATCTGTTTTCTCCAGCTTTCTTGTCCTGAAATTTATTATACACCAGTGACTCATTCCTGCTGCTGTAAGAATACCCTCACCATCACGAAGGTAATAATCCCTAAAAAAAGTCAATCCCTTTTTGGGCCTTGGGTATGTGGAGAGTATATACTCCTTCTCCGAGATGAGCTTATCATATATCTTAAATTTCAGTTTAGACAAGACCCATATCCTGTCGTCTCTGATTAACCCATCATACCCATACCCCAGAGAATCAGCATGATGAGATGCAATCTCCTGAAAATGATACATTATACTCGAGGCTTTCACATTGCCATTCTCATCCAGATCTGATCTGTTAAAACTTATTTTCTCTTTTAGTTCAAGCATATTTCCTCCAGAATTTTTTAATAAAACTTTATTCTATTCCGCAGATTTCAAAGCTTCTGCCATATTTATCCGCTTAAGCTTCTGCCTCAGTATCACATCTACTATAAAAGCGAATCCTAAAACTACAACTACAGTCAAACCGAAACTGACAGGCTCTATTACCTCATTAAAGGACACAGCATCAACTACTATCCTGCTCATAATAAACTTATGAAGAGCAAATCCCGAAGGCAAGCCTGCCGCTATTCCCAAAAGTACAAGGATAAAATTCTCACGAAAAACATAAGAGCCTGTTTCCCTCGGATAAAATCCCAACACCTCTATAGTAGCTATTTCACGCTCTCTTTCTGTTATATTTATATTCCCAAGATTAAAAAGCACGATAAAGGCCAAAGCTCCGGCGCATCCGATCACCAATATTATTATATAATTCAGACTTACCATCATATCATCTACACGGCTTTTGGCATCTTCATTTATGGATATACCTATAACTCCATCAAACTCATTGATACTCTCTGATATATTATGAATATCGATTCCATCTTTAAATGATACAAACAAAACTGATGGTTCATACGCTTTCCCCATGTCCTGCTGATAGGTTTCCTCATTAATATATATATAGTTGGAAACATAATTTTTATATATTCCCGCGACTTTAAGTGTTGCTGTTTTTGTATCATCATAATTTAATTCTATAGTATCGCCAGCTTTAACCCCCAACATCTCAGCCAGTTTATTGTTTATAAGAGCTTCTCCTTTTCCCGGATAAGATATTTTTTTTCCGTCTTCGGTAAAATTCACAGCTTTAAGAATATCTCTGTCATCAGAAATCATAAGGCTGCATGATTTGTTGGCATCAGGACCTTTTGCATTTACAGATGTCTGCTGTAGTAATGCTGCATTGGAAAGTTCTTTTCCATATTCATCCTCAAATCGTTTTTTCAAATCTTCTCCCGATTGTTCGAAGGCCACTGTCATATGATATTTCTCTATCTCAGAATACTGATGGTCAGCAATTCCCGCCACAGAATCATTTATTCCGAATCCTGCCAGCACAAGCGATGTGCAACCTCCTATTCCCAGAATCATCATTATCATCCTCTTTTTGTACCGGAAAATATTTCTGGCTGATACTTTATGCAGAAACTTCATATGTTTCCAGATAAATCTAACTCTCTCCAAAAATATACGTTTCCCTGCTTTCGGGGCTTTCGGCCTCAGGATCTCCGCAGGCATATGTTTAAGCTGACCCCTGCATGCCAAATACGTAGTTCCTGTAGAACACAACAGTGACACAGCAAGAGATACTAAAGCCAACTTCCAGTTAAAATAAAATTCAAGAGGAGCAAAACCAAACATCATCCCATATGCCTTCCATATGAAAGACGGAAAATATTTTGATCCTGCAAAAAAACCTACAGCACACCCTAAGATAGCAGCAGACCCCGAATATATCATATATTTAAGCATTATCCTGCCCGGAGTATATCCAAGAGCACTGAGAGCACCTATCTGCGTTCTCTCCTCATCTATCATTCTGGACATAGTAGTCGAGCATACAAGTGCTGCTATCAGGAAGAAAAATACAGGGAATATTTTTGCAATGCTGTCTACAATATCAGCATTGCTCTCAAATGAACCAAAACCCAGATTATCCTCTCTATCCTGAACAAATATTTCCGGTTTTTCAAAATTTTCCAGATCTTCTTTCGCTTTATTTATTTCTGTCTGCCCATTGGAAAGCTCTGCCTCAGCCGAAGCAAAGCTTCTTTCAGCTTTGCTTTTATTGGAATAATAATCACTGTATCCGTTTTTTATCTGCCCTTCAGCCAAATCCAGTTTCTTTTCGCCCTCTGAAACTTCCTCCAGTCCTCCCTCTATTTGAGAGAGATTTTCCTCAAGCTGTAAAAGTTGTGTCTTCAAAGTTTCCTCAGTCTCCGCCGGAGCCTGAGGATCAAGAGATTCGATCTGTTGTTTTACTTCAGCTATCGCTGATACTACCTGTTGTTTTTGAGAATTAAGAGAATCTTTCTGAGAATTTATCTGTTCTCTGGATGAATTCATCTGAGAACTTTGTTCATCAAGCGTATTTTTAGCACTGTTTAACTGCCCATATACTGAATTTTTTTCCTCTTTTAGCCGCTGTCTTCCCTCATCAATTTCCTGCTGTCCTTCATCGATCTCCGACTGCGCTTCATCAACTGCCTGCTGATATCTTTTTGAAGCCATGCTTTCTGCAGCATTGATAACCGCATCTTCCGTTTTGGCTATATTACTGTAATATTCGTCACTGAACACAAACCCTTGTTTCTCAGATACCGCAAAGATCTCCGTGAAATACTGAGAAGTAAACCCCTTCGCAGGCATATATACATAAGCTTCTATCTTCCCATCACCTAAAGATGTCGTCCCCCTGTCTGTTTTCATCATATAATAAGGAGAATTTACAATTCCTACTATCTTATATTCTTTATATGTCAAAGCATCACTTGTCTGCTTACTGTTTTCACTCGTTACCTCAAGAGTCTTTCCTATATCACTCTCTCTAAAAAAATGACTGTCTGCCACACATTCGTCATCACTTTCGGGCATACGGCCTTTTAAAAGATCTACCTTATTTACTTTATCAGTTATAGAATGCGCTCTGATTATGATGGAATTACCTATCCTGTCTTCCGAAAAGAAATCTGCTGTCACAGATCCTTCTGCTTCCGATACCTGTTCTACATCACTTACAGCAGAAACATCTTCTTCTGTAAACCCATATGTTGATACGATACGAAAATCATACATATTATATCGATTAACATATTCATTACACGTAAGCATCATAGAACCTTTAGTATTTTTCACGCCGGCAAAAAATCCCACTCCCAACGCAATAATGGCAAAGATCGCTATATATCTGCCCATACTCTGGAATATAGTCCTTCTTATATTCTTGAAATAAATATTCCCCGACATCTTTTTCGCCTCTACCATTCTATCTCTTCTACGGAAACCACATTATCAT
Organism: Lentihominibacter sp.; assembly: GCF_046951855.1. Taxonomy (NCBI): domain Bacteria; kingdom Bacillati; phylum Bacillota; class Clostridia; order Peptostreptococcales; family Anaerovoracaceae; genus Lentihominibacter; species Lentihominibacter sp. The sequence goes on from NZ_JBKTXS010000018.1 coordinate 12,323, forward strand.
TAAGCTTGACTGATGCTACGGTACCATTCTTTATCTTAACTACCCTATCCGCCATGGCAGTAAGAGCCGAATTATGGGTTATTATCACTACTGTCATACCACTTTTTTTACAAGCTTCCTGCAAAAGCTTCAATATAGATTTACCCGTCTCATAATCAAGAGCTCCTGTAGGCTCATCACATAAAAGCAGCTTTGGATTTTTTGCTAAAGCTCTGGCTATAGCCACTCTCTGCTGCTCTCCCCCTGATAACTGAGCCGGAAAATTATTCATTCTGTCTTTAAGACCTACAGCGGCTATTACCTTCTCACTGTTCAAAGGATTTTTTGAAAGTTGAGAAGCAATTTCTACATTTTCAAGAGCGGTCAGATTAGGTATGAGGTTATAAAACTGAAAAACAAAGCCTATATCTAACCTTCTGTATGTAGCCATTTGCTTGGTGGAAAGAGAAGATATATCCCGTCCGTCCAGAATCACATTTCCTTCAGTAAGAACATCCATACCGCCAAGGATATTGAGCAGCGTAGTTTTTCCTGCTCCTGACTGCCCTACTACTACACAGACTTCGCCTTTCTCTATTTCAAAAGTCACTCCATGAAGCGCTCTCACCTCCACATCTCCGGACTTGTATATCTTTCCTACATTTTCAAATCTCACAAATGACATATCACGAATACACAGATTCATATCTGATTCTGCGCTCTCCTTTCACCCATCAGTTATTATATTTATTTTACTCTTATATTTTGATTATGACAACTAAAATTGACGATCATGTCTTTATACTGTGTTTATTCTATAAATAATAATACTTTTGACTCCTTGTTACTCTGTAATTCCTTATGATATAATTCTAATATTAATGTGTTTTAGAAAGGATAATCATTATGAACAACGAAGTGCTTATTTCCGGACTGGGGCTTCTGGCCACCTTTATCGGTATGGCTGTATTGATCTTCAAAAGAGTCTCCCCCATCATAATAGGCCCCTTGGCCGCTATACTTGTTTGCCTTACCAGCGGACTGCCTCTATTCAAAGGAGTAACGGAAACCTATATGTCCGGTACCACCGGATTTTTCCTGTCATACTTTTTTATCTTCCTTCTGGGAAATATTTTTGGAAACATATATCAAAATTCAGGCGCCGCCGCAAAAATAGGCTCTCTCATTTCCAAAAAATTCGGAGCAAAACACTGTATGCTGGCCTGTATGATGTCCGCAGCAATCCTAAGTTACGGGGGAATAAACAGTTTTGTCATTATTTTTTCCGTATATCCCATAGCTCTTAAACTGTTTGAAGATGCTGATCTTCCCACATATCTGCTTCCCGGTATAGTCTGCGGAGGTATGTGGACTTTCGCCATGACCGGTCCGTTTACACCTCAAATACCTAATGTTGTGTCTATGCAATACCTTGGCACGCCTTCCTATGCAGGACTTATCCCAGGCATTACAGGAGCCGCAGTAATGGCAGTATCCATAATAATATTCATGAACCATTCAGCTAAAAAAGCACGGCTTCGCGGAGAACATTTTCAATGGCCGGAAGGCGTCAAACGAGTAGAGGAAGAAGACGATTCACCCAACGGAATATTGTCAATAATACCATTAGCTCTCGTATTAATACTATTCAATATTACTAAACTGGATATAATCATATGTCTGCTTATAGGCATAATAACGGCTCTTATCCTGTTTCACAGACATCTCCCCAAGCCGGAGATGTTGGACATGTTCAACAATGCCGCAGTCTCTTCTGTAACTGTAATCATAAATACAGCTGTAATCGTAGGATTTGGTTCAGTCGCAAAAGCAACGCCTTTTTACCAGTATGCCACAGACGTACTGCTTAACTCAGATGCCAACCCCTATATAGTAGCCGCTGTTGGAGCCAACATATTTGCAGGAATACTGGGTTCTGCCTCCGGCGGTATATCTCTCATGTACGAAACACTTGGAGACACTTTTATAGAATACGGAAGTCAAGGGTATAATCTTGGATTCATCCACAGACTTTGCTCTGACGGCTGCGGAGGACTGGACTCTCTGCCGTGGAATGGTTCGATAGTATCAGTATTCGCTATATGCAATACCACTCACAAACTTTCATACAAATATAACTTTGTTACATGTCTGATTGTCCCGGTAGCTGCCACCTTCCTCGTCGCTCTGCCGTTATGTATCATAATAGGATAACCTCAGGAGATATAAAATGGATAATGTAATATTTGAAAAAAAACAACATACGGCCCTCATAACTATAAACAAACCTCATACGCTCAACGCTCTCTGCGAAAGCCTTATTTCCCAGATCAATACGGCTCTGGATACCGCGGAAAATGATCCTGAAATATATACAGTTATCATAACCGGTTCAGGCAAAGCTTTTATAGCAGGTGCCGATATAAAAGAAATGTACAGAAAAAATGAAACAGAGATAGCCGTATGGGCTGCTCTGGGAAGTGATCTTAATATGAGACTTGAAAACATGGATCTTCCTGTCATCGCAGCTATCAACGGATATGCACTTGGGGGAGGTCTGGAGTTAGCTCTCGCATGCGACATCAGGATAGCATCCGAAAATGCCCGCATGGGACTTCCCGAAACAAGCCTCGGTGTCATCTGCGGTGCCGGAGGCACGCAGCGACTTCCCCGTACTGTAGGTGAAAGTATAGCAAAGGAAATGATATTCACTGCAGAAATCATAGATGCACAAAAAGCATTGAATATAAGACTAATCAACAAAATCACCTCAAAAGAAAATCTTCTTAATGAAGCCATCAGTCTGTGCAGAGCAATAGAAAAAAACGGTCAAATAGCCGTAAAATCTGCTAAAGAAGCCGTCAATATATCACGAAATTCCAGCATACAAGGCGGCTGTCTGATAGAAAGAAAAATATTCAGTAAACTCTTTTCTACAGACGACCAAAAAATAGGAATGGGCGGCTTTCTCGCAAAAGAAAAAAATATAAAGTTCAAAAACAAATAAACTGGAAAGGTTGAAACATGACTGTCAAATTCATAAACGCTAAAGAAGCCGCTTCTATGATAAAAGACGGCACCACAGTTGCTATCGATGCATTTATAAGCTTCTGTCTGGCCGATGATATACTTAGTGAAATAGAAACACGTTTCATAGAAGAAGGACATCCCCACTCACTGTCCGTAGTAAATGTAGCTGGCATCGGAGGTGACGGCAAAAACCGCGGAATAAACCATTTTGCCCACAAAGGCCTGATGAAACGTTTTCTGTGCAGCAATCTCAGCCTCGCCAATAAGATATATCCTCTTATCACAGAAAATGCCTTCCCCTGCTTCATGATCCCTCAAGGTGTGCTGTCTCATATGATGAGAGCCATCGCCTCTGGAAAACCGGGAATAATCACCGAAGTAGGTATGAAAACATTTGTAGATCCGCGTATAGACGGAGGCTGTATCAACGATGCTGCGAAAGCATGCAGTGATATCCCTGTACAGCTCATTTCCCTCAACGGATCCGAATGTCTCTTCTACCCTGCCTTCCCTATAGATATCGCAATAATAAAGGGAACTAAAGCTGATAATAAAGGAAATATTTCCCTGGAAAAGGAAGCTATGCACTTAGAACAGTTAGAAATGGCTACCGCCGCCAGAAATTCAGGAGGTATAGTCATGGTTCAGGTTGATGAAATCGTTGAAAGTGGAGATCTTCATCCTCAAATGGTAACGGTGCCTTCCACCCTTGTTGATTATGTGATACTCGGCTCACCGGAAAACACGGGGCAACATTTTATCCAAGGACTGCCTAAGCCGATCAATTCATGGTGTGGAGACGAAAAAATACAGCTTGAAGAAATAAAGACGCTCCCTCTTACAAAAGAAAAAGTGATATGCAGAAGAGGAGTTTTTGAACTTAAAGAAGACTCATTTATCAATCTCGGAATAGGTCTTCCTATGAGCGTTTCTAACGTCTTAAATGAAGAAGGCCTTATCAAAAAAGTATCTGCCAGCATAGAGTCCGGCGTTATGGGGGGTGTCCCTGCTCCGGGAATAGCTACAGGAGCAGCATACAATCCCGATGCCATATTAAAACAACCTGATATGTTTGATTTCTATGACGGAGGCGGTATTGACTTTGCCTGCCTTGGATCAGCAGAAATAGATATGCACGGAAACGTGAATGTATCAAGGTTCGCAGGAAAAGTTCCCGGCCCCGGAGGATTCATAAACATAACCCAAGGAGCGAAAAACATATGTTTTATGGGAACATTTACCGCAGGGAAAAGCGATATACGAATAGAAAACGGAGGTATCAGGATAATCAAAGACGGACCTCATATAAAATTCAAAAAGAACGTAGATCATATAACATTTTCAGGAGAAAATTCTCTTGATAAAGGACGGCAAAATGTACTTTATATAACTGAGCGTGCCGTTTTCAGGCTTCAGCCAGAAGGTCCGGTCCTCATAGAAATTGCTCCCGGAGCTAATCTGCAAAAAGATATCCTTGATAAAATGGAATTCACACCTCACATATCAGAGAATCTAAAACTGATGGATACACGACTGTTCATAAATAAACCCATGGGAATAATCCTTAAATAACAAAAACAAAAAGACCGGTAAGAATCAATTATTTTCTTACCGGTCTTTTATTATCAAGAAAATATCCTAAGCTGTCGGATCAGCTGGTTTAGGAAGTCTTTCCATAATAACATTCATCAGACTGTCTGTGCACTTTATCGGATCTGCAAATTTTCCATCCTCAACAACAACAAGTCCTGCATTTTCTGAAGGAGTAAGAACTCCTCCAAGAACTTTTCCTACCTCAGCATATTTGTATGCCGGAACTGTATCGTTCATCTCCATGGAAATATCCTCAGTATCTTCCCATTCATAATCTACTTCCAGTACATGAGCAATTTCTGCAGCCACCTCCCAGTTACTGAGAGCTACGTTTTCATCAATAGCCGCTAATACCAGCTGCATTCTTCGCTCAGTGTTGGTATAGGTACCATCCGTAGAGGCGAATCCCGTTCCCGGTATCACCACATCTGCTTTAGCTGCAAGAGACGTCACATGTGTGTCACACACTGCCAAGAACTCCAGAGCATCTATATCTATATCTGCTTCCTCACCGAATACTAAAAGTGCTTTCACCCCGTTCAGTTCTTCTGCACCTGATGTTATTCCCATATCTATAAGGCCTTGTGAATTATTCTTCGGTTTAACCTGAAGCATACCGTCTCTCGGACTTCCGATATGCCCGCTTATCACAGCTATATCAGCCAATAAAGCTGCCGCATCGGAAGTTATAAGATTCTGAGTGAATACTATCATTGCCTTTTTAGCATTCATATATACATCAGCCACAGCCTTTGCCGCCTCTCCTACCTTTACAGACTCAAGGCTTTCTGCAAACGCTTCGTATCCCTCCGCATTCTTAGCTTTTCCGCTGTCTATTATTGCTTTGGCGATTTCCTTTATAAAAGTCAGATCATTGGCAGTGTAAATCTCATCGTAAAGGTAATTCATCTTCTGCGGATATTTCTCCGGATTAACCAGTATTACCTTAGTTCCTCGTTCAGATGCCTGCTTCATCTTAAGCTGTATAACAGGATTATCTGTGGCATTAAATCCTACGGCCAGAATAACATCTGTAGAAAGCAGCTCATCTATAGTATTAGGCGAAGCATCATGACCGATAACCTGTTTGATGCCGCTCTTTCTGCTGTTCATACAGAAAATCTTTGCCCCCATAGCCTCTGCCATCTTCTTCATAGCATAGGCCTCCTCATTGGTATATCTGTCTGAAACAGCAACTCCTATGGCATCTTTTCCATATTTGGCACCAACTGACTGGCATTTCTTGGCAATCATTACAAGAGCTTCATGGTAATCCGCCTCTCTAAAACCTTCCGAAGTCTTAATAAGTGGCTCTTCAAGTTTATCTTCAAGCATTGAACAGTCAAAGCCCCATTTCCCCTTGCCACATGCAAGACCTGCATTTACAGCGCCGTCTTTTGCAGGATTTGCCTTTATAAGCATGTCTCCACAGCTTTCCAGCTTGAGACTACAGCCTACCGAACAGTATGAACATGTGGTGTCTGTTTCAAGAGTTTCTACAGGAGTTTCTTTTATCATGGTTGTTCGCTCCTGGAGAGCACCTGTAGGGCAGACACTCACGCACTGACCGCACGAAATACATCCTGATTCAACAAGAGGTTTTTCCATATTTGGCTTAACTACAGTATCAAAACCCCTGTTGACAAGACCAAGCGCTCCCACTCCCATCACCTCATCACATACTCTCACGCAGAGACCGCAGAGGATACATTTGTTAGGATCTCTCACGATGAAAGGATGATTGTCTTCGTATTCAACCTTGTTCTTATCCCCGGCAAATCTGTCAGGATCAACATCATACTGATGAGCCAGATCTATAAGCTTGCATTCGAAGTAATCATGACATCCGCATTCAAGACACCTAGACGCTTCAGCCTCGGCCTCTTCTGCAGTATATCCATCAGGAATAACCTCGCTGAAATTATCCTTTCGTTCTTCAGCTCTGAGCTGAGGCATCTCCGGCCTGCACATTCTCTCTCTGTCTTCAAATGTTTTTTCTGTAATATCATCTCTCTCTACGAAATACGGCTTTTCATATTTTATTACTTCACCGTCCAAATAGGCGTCTATAACCTCCGATGCTTTCTTTGCGTCAGCTATTGCCTCTACAGCTATGGAAATCTTGTCATTACCGCAGTCTCCGCCTGCAAACACACCCGGAATGCTGGTCATGAAGGTTTCCTTATCGTAAGCGATCGCATTCTTTCTGGTCTTATCACAGTCAAATACAGATGCGTCAACTGCCTGACCTATAGCCAGTATCATAGTATCTATAGTTATCGTTTCGGTTTTTCCTTTAACAGGTATAGGTCTTCTTCTCCCTGATTCATCAGGCTCACCCAGTTCCATTACCTGAAGAATTACCTCTTTAACATGACCGGTCTCATCTTTTACCACCTCAAGAGGATTTGTCAGGTTCTTGAATATAACGCCTTCTTCTTCCGCTTCTTCAATTTCTACCATATCTGCAGGCATTTCATCCTTAGTTCTTCTGTAGATATTATAAACTTTTTTCGCTCCAAGCCTTACCGCTGTTCTGCAGGCATCCATAGCAGTATTTCCTCCGCCCACTATAGCAACTTTTTCTCCAAGCTGTATCTCCTCATTTCTTACAACTTTTCTCAAAAAGTCAATACCACCGATAACGCCTTCCGCATCCTCGCCTGTGCAGCCCACGCCTGTGGATATCCATGCACCTATACCAATAAGAACCGCATCAAAATCTTGTTTTACAGTTTCAAACGGTATATCCTTGCCAATCTTAGTGTCTGTGATTATCTCCACACCCATTTTCTGAATGGTAAAAATTTCATCATCGAGAACCTCTTTAGGCAGTCTGTATTCAGGTATCCCATATCTTAACATACCGCCCGCTTTAGGCATAGCTTCAAACACTGTAACGGCGTGGCCTTTCTGTCTAAGAAAATATGCTGCAGACAGTCCCATAGGGCCTCCGCCTATAACAGCCACGCTCTTGCCTGTATCCGGTTCGCATTCCGGAATAAAAGCATCCTCATTCATCAAATCCTGATCTGCTGCAAATCGTTTTAACCATTGTATAGAAATAGGTTCATCTATAAGCCCTCTTCTGCACTCTGCTTCACAAGGATGCGGACATACTCTGCCTAATGAAGCCGGAAGCGGCAGTTTATCTTTTATAAGCTCAAGAGCCTCTTCATATTCTCCGTTGGCAATAAGTCCTACATATCCCTGACAGTCAGTCTGAGCCGGACATGCCAATACACATGGCGGTCTGCAGTCTCCCACATGATTTGAAAGGAGTAATTCCAAATTTGTTTTTCTTGACTCTATTACACGCTGTGTATTAGTCTTTATAACCATACCCGGAGCTATTTCCGTAGCACAAGCTTTACAAAGTTTAGGATTGCCCTCCACCTCGCACATACATATACCGCACGCGCCGTATACCTTCGTTCTTTCATCGTAGCAGAGAGTTGGAATGAAAACGTCATTTTCTCTGGCAACTTCAAGAATGGTCTGTCCCGGAACACCCAGAACTTCTTTGCCGTTTATATTCAGTCTGAATTTATTCATTTTTTCCTCCTCCCTTACTTCTTCTCTATAGCGCCGAATTTACAGGTTTCAAGACATTTACCGCATTTTATACATTTATCCTGATCTATCATATGCTTTTTCTTCACACTGCCTGAGATAGCCTCTACAGGACATTTCTTGGAACACAACGTACAGCCTACACAGGCATCTGTGATATTATAAGTTATGAGAGCCTTACATGATCCCGCAGTACATTTTTTGTTGTAGATATGATCCTCATATTCATTTCTGAAGTATTTCAAGGTAGTAAGCACGGGATTAGGTGCCGTTTGTCCAAGACCGCACATAGAACCATCTTTTATTTTCACGGCTAATTCTTCAAGAAGCTCTATATCACCATCTTTGCCTTTGCCTTCAGTTATCCTCTCCAGAATCTCCAGCATCCTCTTGGTTCCTATTCTGCAGTAATTGCACTTACCGCATGACTCGTCTCTCGTAAAGTTAAGGAAATATCTGGCCATATCTACCATACAAGTATCTTCATCCATTACGATCATACCGCCTGAACCTACGATAGCTCCGGTTTTATTGATATCCTCATATGTTACAGGAGTATCTATAAGCTCTGCCGGTATACATCCTCCTGAAGGACCGCCCATCTGAACAGCCTTGAACTTCCTGTCGTTCTTTATTCCGCCGCCTATGCCAAAAATAACTTCTTTTAAGGTAAGACCCATAGGAACTTCCACAAGTCCGCCCTTTTTTATCTTTCCTGCCAGAGCAAATACCTTGGTTCCCTTGCTTTTCTCTGTTCCCATGGCTCCGAAGGCTCTTCCTCCGTTATATATAATCCACGGAACATTTGCCAAAGTCTCCACATTATTTATATCAGTAGGTTTCTGCCAGAAGCCTTTTGCCGCAGGAAAAGGAGGTTTCAGTCTCGGCATACCTCTTTCACCTTCCAGCGAAGCGATAAGAGCAGTTTCCTCACCGCATACGAATGCTCCGGCTCCGGCTTTAATGTAAATATCAAAATCAAATCCGGATCCAAAAATATTCTTTCCAAGAAAGCCCCTTTCTCTTGCCTGTGCCATTGCTATTTCAAGTCTCTTAATGGCAAGGGGATACTCAGCTCTGCAATATATGACCCCCTGGGTCGCCCCCATAGCATATCCGCCTATGATCATCCCTTCTAAAAGAGAATGGGGATCACCTTCAAGAACCGATCTGTCCATAAATGCGCCGGGATCACCTTCATCAGCATTACAGACAAGATACTTCTGATCTCCCGAGTTCTGCTTTGCCGCATTCCATTTAAACCATGTAGGAAAGCCTGCTCCGCCTCTTCCTCTAAGACCCGAAATCTTTATTTCTTCAATAACTTCATCGGGAGTCATTGAAGAAAGCACTTTTTCTATAGCCTTATATCCATTCATGGATATATATTCTTCTATATCCTCCGGATTAATGACGCCGCAGTTTCTGAGAACTACGCGCTGCTGCTTTTGCACAAATTGCTTATCTTCATCAGAAATAGCATATTCATTAGCAGCCTTATTCCCTACCAGATGATCTTCTACTATTTTTTCAACTTTATCAGGGTGAACTTTTACATACCTTGTCATATGTCCGTCATCATCATAAATATCTACGATAGGTTCAAGATAACAAGTCCCTACACAACCTGTAATGTCCACTTTTATATCTAAATGTCTGTCTGCTATCTGTCTTTCAAATTCAGCAGCTGTCTTTTTAGCGCCTGTAGCGACACCGCAGCTTCCCTGTCCGACTACTACTTTCATACAGTCACCTCCTACGCTCTTTCTCTGATTTCAGTCAGGATCTTTTTAACGGAATCCTTTGTAAGGCTCCCGTATGTCTCATCGCCTTCGGCACTCTTTACCATCATCACCGGAGCCAGTGAACAGCAGCCAAGACAGGCTACATTGTTCAATGTAAAAATGCCATCTTTCGTAGTCTCTCCGTCCTTGATTTCCAGATACTCGCACACAGCTTCCTCTATCATCTCGGAACCGTTGACATGACACGCAGTTCCCTGACATAGCATTATCAGGTACTTTCCAATCGGCTTCAACCTGAACTGCGCATAAAAAGTAGCTACTCCGTAGATCTTCGCAGGCTTTATGCCTGTGACTTCTGATATATAATTTATGGCATCTTTCGAAAGATATCCATATATATCCTGAGTCTTCTGCAAAATAGTGATCAAGCTACCCGGCACCTTTGCATACTGCTCTAATACAGGAGACAGCTCTTTAAACTGTTCCTCTCTGTTTTGAGCGCAATTGCAATTACAACCTTTTTCACTCATGTTAGTTCCTCCTCAAAAATTTATCTGTTACACTAAGATTAGCAAGCCATTAATAGTTTAATTTTATCAAAAGTACTTAAAAAAAGCAATATAATTGCCTTTTGGCGTTTTGGTCAATATAAAAGACTGTCACTGTGACAGTCTTTTACCAACACTTTATCAATGCACTAAATCTTCGATATAAAATATTCTAAAGCAAGATGCCCTTCCAGCAAACCTGTCTTTATATTCTCGTCCACCTCATATGCCGCACAAAGAGCACACTTAAGATCATTCATAGAATACAGTCCTGTTACAGCCATAGCCTTCTTTATTCTGAACTGATGAACTCCGAGAGTCTTTTGTATCGCCGATATTTTCAACCCCTCATCTTTCATTTCTTTCACAGACAATATCAGTTCAAGCTGATTTGTTATCAGCCTGAGTAAATTGAATATAGGAGTTCCTGCATCAAGGAGATTATGAAGCAGACGAAAAGCTTCATCTTTCCTGTTTCTTCCAATAGCATCAAGCATGGCAAAAACATTATTCTCCGGATTTGCAGCTATTATATCACTCACATCCGCTGCGGTTATCTCAGACGAATTTCCACTGTGAGCTATTATTTTTTTCAGGTCATTCTCTAAATTGTATAGACTGTACTCTATCGCCTTGTTTCCATAACCGCTCTCTGACATTATAAGATTTATTACAGACGCAGCATATGTTTTGCCGGCAAGATTAAAGCGCTTTTCTATAAAACTTTTCAGTTGCCCATCCTTTAAAGGCTGAAAATCATATACTCTTCCTATTTTTTCCACTGCCGTTTTTATTTTGCTTTTCTTCGATTTTGTTTCTTGCTGCTCAGAATATGTAATGAGAAGCATACTGCCTTCCGGGATCATCTCGAAATAATCTATGAGCTCCTTTATTTCAGCTGTTCCGAATCCTTTTATTTCCTTACCTGCAACCGGAGAAAAATCAGGAAGCATAACAACTTTTCTCTCAGACATAAGACTGACCGTTTCAAGACTTTCTTTTATCTTATCTACCGTAGCATTTTCTCCCTCAAGAATCACAAGATCTATCGGCATGCACGCTTCAGAAACGTATTTCTTTATAAGCACGTCTGAATACCATCTTATGAGATATTCCTCTTTACCACACATTAGAACAAGAGAAGGTATATTACCTTCTTTAATATCACGTCCTATAGTTATAAATGCATGTTCCTTTTCTTTGTAAAAATCCGACGCCATTAACTACCTTCCCTTTATCATGGTCTTCACTTCTGCTCTTCCGTCAGGCAAAAATTCAAAAGCGATAGCACCGTCATTATCATTTCTATACACAATTATACCTTGTCCCTGATAATTTTCAACAACTCCTTTATCAGGATGTCCGAAATTATTCTTGCCCACCTGAAATACAGAATATAAAGGTTTCGCTCTTTTTATAAATTTATCACAATAACTATATTTGCTCCCGTGATGCGGCACTTTCAATACACTGCATTTAAGCTTACTTCCCCAAAGCGCTTCTATTTTTTTCTGACACGCTTCATCAATATCTCCAGTCATCAATACACCGGCTTCTCTTACTGTAATTTTAAAAACAAGACTTGAAAGATTCTCATCTTCCTTATTTTTCAAATCCGCCTCATATTCTTTCTTACTTTTCTTCTCCGGCCATAGTACTTCTACGGCATCTTCCTGAGACAAGCTTACATTCTGTCCCCCATAAAGATACGTAATTGCATCTTTTTTAAGGCCGGTTTCCCTCAGAATCTTATCTTCATCAAGACTATTGGCTTCATATAAAAACAAACGGTCTGCCATCCCTTCACGGCAAAGTTCCGCTGCACCTTTATAGTGGTCTGCATGAAGATGTGTGACAAAAATCCCATCCAGTTTTTTCACGCCGTTTTTCAGCAAATAAGGTTTTAATATTTTTTTACCGATATTGTAATTAATACTGCCGCCTCCATCTATCAAATAATTTCCTCCGTCCTTTGTCCTGAAATGTACACAGTCTCCCTGACCCACATCTACGAACACCATATCTGCATCCCTAAAACCTCGGTCACTTAATTGCCCTAATATACCTGCGGCTAAAATCACAGCAGCGATCATTACAAATATAAGCTTTTTGCGTCGCCTCATTATCACCAGTCGCCCCTCTTCTGATAAAAACAATGCTAATGACAAATAATATACCGCCAGAAATCTTATGTCAGGACTTATGACTGAAAATACAGTTTCCCCATCTACTGCTGTCATATGATTTAAAGATATTAGCATGCTACACAGACCACTCATCAGCCTTGCCGATACTTCAAAAACTATGTTCGATATATTCATGACAGCAACAGAACATAACCCGACAGGAACAATGATTCCTGTTAAAAATATTATGGGGACATTTACAAACACTGCGGACAGAGAAATGTAATTGAACACATATGCAGTATAAGGCGCCAAGCCCAGTTGTACAGCTATACTTGAAAGAAATATTCCACTGTAAACTTTTTTTACTAAAGATATCATTAAAGCCATCGTAAGAACCGCCAAAAACGACATCTGAAACCCTGTATTGAACAAACTCATAGGATTCTTCACAAGCATTGCAAGAGCTGCAGAAAAAGCTGCAGAATTCATATCGTATCTTTTGTTCATCATCTTTGACAATAAATGTATTCCTACCATCAACACAGCCCTCACGACCGAAGGCGCAAATGCAGACATGGCAGAATAACACAGAAAAAACATAATCACGATGACAAAATAAAACCTGCCTTTTCTCCAACGCCATATCAATGATATGAATCCATACATTATCCCTATATGCAATCCACTTACCGCTAATACATGCGCTGTACCGTTTTTTTGAAATTCTTCTAAGATTTCCTGATCCATTCCCTCTTTTTCTCCCAGCAAAACAGCCCCCATCATAGCAGCTGTTTCCTTTCCCGCTGCTGATTCAAGTCTTTTAAGAAAAAGAGTTTTTATCATATGCATTCTCCCTGATAAAGTTCTCGCGCCTTTATATTCTGTCACTCGTACAGATTCAGCTTTAAATATATATGTTACACCTACCGATCTCAGATAAAGAGCATAATCAAAACAACCTGGATTCCTTCTTCCTGAAGGAATCTCCATTACTCCCGATGCTGAAATTACATCTCCCGGTATTGCCAAAACGTCCCGATCTTCATCTCTCTCAGATCCATAATAATCAATTAGTACTGTCTGTTCTTTTTCAGCAGACCTTCCATTAATCTCAGATACTCTGATTTTCACAGAGTTCTTTACAGAACCGTCATCTCTGATATTCCTATCGATCTGCAATACGCAGCCCGATATTTCGGATTGTTTTCCTATCTGACTTTCCATCATATCATCAGACATATTATGAAAACAGAAAGCCGCTGTTCCCGACAAATATGAAACAGATAAAAGTACAACAGAAGCTCCTACTTTAACACCACACTTTTTCACGGATAAAATGCTTGCGACAATTATCAAAGCTGCAATTCCCGAAAAAACTGTTCCCAAATAATATGATGTCGCAATAGACACCGCAAACGAAAAAGTTATATAAAAAAGAGGTCTTCTTACCATGTCAAAGTTCCTTTATCATTCAAAATAATAACTTTTTATTACTTTTTTACCATTTTATACCATATAATTATTTTTGTCAAGGAACTGTGAAACTTCCTTATTTTCTTTTACTTTTACTTTTTTTAATGTTATAATTATGAGGATTAATTCAAAAATACTAGGAGGAAAAAATCTTGTCTGATAAATACAATAACAACAATAAGCATGACGATATAAATGAGTTTTTCTCTCAATTCGATCAGGCTACAATCGATCAGAATCGACGCAGTCATAATGATGAAAATTATACGGATTCCAGAAGAAGCAGACGAAGTCAGTCCACACGCAGCGGCGGAAGAAGTTCACGCTCGGCAAACGTCAAACAAGACAGCACCGCATCCCGAAGCCAGAAAAAAAGTTCTTCAAGATCAGCTTCAGGGAAAAGCGACAATGGTAATACAAAGAAATTTTCCGAAAAAAAATCATCTATAGTATTAAAATCAATAGGTCTTGTATTTCTCGGAATAATAATGGCCGCCGGTATATATGTAGGTTTCGTTTTTACTACAGCTCCGAAAATAGATACGGATGATATATATTCCATGCTGGCACAGCGATCAGTAATGTACGATTCCGACGGCAATGAAATCGAGAATCTTTACTTTTCTGACGGTAACAGGACAGTCGTAGATTATGACGAAATACCGGAAGATATGGTAAACGCAGTAGTCTCCATAGAAGATAAAAAATTCTGGTCCCATAATGGCTTCAACTTTGTAAGAATGCTCGGAGCCGTTAAAGACAGTATTTTCGGAGGCGGACAAATAAGCGGTACCAGCACTGTTACACAGCAGCTCGCAAGAAACGTGTATCTTTCGGAAATAAAAAGCCAGCGAAGCTTGAGCAGAAAAATTTCCGAAGCATACTGTACTATAGTACTCGAAAAAAATCTGACAAAAGAAGAAATAATGGAAGCATACCTTAATACTATTTATCTGGGGTTCAACTCATACGGTGTTCAAGCTGCATCTCAGGCATATTTCTCTAAAAATGTTCAGGATCTTAATACACTGGAATGCGCTGCTTTGGCAGCTCTGCCTCAGTCACCGGATACTTACGCTCTTGTAAAAGCCGATTATGACAATACCAATACTTCCTTACCTACGGTTTCCAGTACAGATTCGGTAACATATCTGTACAATGGAGAAATTTCAAAAGACAGAAGAGATATGGTCTTGAAGAACATGGCGGACTCAGGCTTTATAACAGATGAAGAAATGACCGGTTATCTCGGTGAGGATCTTAAATCTTACATAAAGGTCGGAGTATCTTCAAGCGGAAGCATGTCTTCATATTTCACAGATTATGCTGTAGAACAGCTTACCGACGATATAGTTTCCGAATACGGTATTGATCGATCAGACGCTCAGAATATGATCTATACCGGCGGTCTTAAAATCTATACGACAATGGATTCAAACATACAGTCTATCGTTGAAGATGAATTCAAAGATGACAGCAATTATGCCGGTATCGCATATGCAAAAACTAACAGTTCCGGAGATCTTCTCGGAGACGACGGTGAAATATTGCTTTATGATTATTCTCACTACTTTAATGATAAAGATGAATTTACACTGAAAAACGATGAATATACTGCGGAAAGTGACGGCAGTATTAAAATCCTCGCCGGAAAGCGCCTTAATATATATGAAACGCAAGTAAACGGTGAAGATGATGTCAGCATAGAATTCAAAGGAATGTACGTCAAGAAAGACGGGACCTTCTACTTTATAGAAAACGGAGCTCTTTCCATACCCCAAGGGTATAAAAAAGTAGACGGAGACGGCAATGTTATCATTTCAGCACAATTTTTCAAAGATTACCCTGACTTTTTCGTAAAGAGCGGAGATAATTATATCGTGACAAGTGAAAACTACAGCCTGAAACAACAAACAAGGCAACCACAGGCAGCTACAGTAATAATGGAAAATTCCACCGGTGAAATAAAGGCTATGATGGGAGGAAGAGGAACTACAGGAAAACAACTGTTCAACAGAGCTACTAATCCAAGACAGCCCGGATCTTCCATTAAGCCTATTGCAGTATACGGCCCTGCTCTCCAGATGAGCTACGAATATGAAAAAGACGGCAAAACTATGAGTCTGGATAACAGCGACGGCAGCAACTGGGGAAAATATATAACTGCCGGCAGCATCATAAATGACGCAGCAATGAAATACAATGGCAGAACATGGCCTAAAAACTCATATTCCGGATACAGAGGACAGATGACCTTAAGAACCGCAGTCCAGCAGTCGGTAAATGTATGTGCAGTGAAAACATATCAGCAGATAGGCCCTGATTATTCAGCTTCAATGCTTAATAAAGTAGGCATATCCACACTTGATGACGAAGGTGACGTAAATGACCTTAATCCTGCCGCACTGGCTCTGGGAGGAATGACAAATGGTATTTCCCCGCTTGAACTTACTGCTGCATATGCCACATTCCCTAACGGAGGAGAATACAAATCACCTATCGCCTATACGAAAGTTCTCAACTCACAAGATGAAGTCTTGTTCGAAAAATCTGCAGAAGGTGAACAGGTATATGATGAAGGTGTAGCATGGATCATGACGGATATCCTCCGTACCGTAGTAACAAAAGGTATCGGTAGCGGAGCTGCTATAGGTTCGCAGCCTGTAGGGGGTAAAACAGGTACTACGGATAATAACTACGATGCATGGTTTGCAGGATTCACGCCTCAATATACCGCAGCTCTGTGGATGGGTAATGACGTCAATATTGAACTAACCTCAGGAAGTGCCAAGTCCGCAAGATTCTGGTCTCAGATAATGAGCCGAGTATGCGAAAACATCCCCCGCGGGTCATTTAAAGAAAAACCTGACAATGTTATAAGCTCCGGAGGAGAATATTACACAGAAGGAACATATTCAAGAGTAAGCCTTACGCCATCTACTACTGCTCCTGAATCAACAACCCAGCCATCGACTACAAGACCTTCAAGTGAGACTACTGAAACGACAAGGCCATCTGATACAAAACCATCTACTACAGAAAAGGAAACGGACCCTATTTCCCCTACAGAAACACCTTAATAAATAGTATAAAAAAGACGATCTGATTTGAAGATCGTCTTTTTTGTCTATCTTACTGATCTAGGATTGAAAATAATAGCTATAAGATATCCCCATCCTATAGCTATGGTGATTCCTCCTGCAGCTGCTTTAACCCCTCCTGTTATGGCTGAAAGCAATCCCTGCTGAGCACCTTCCATAGCCCCTTTTGCCAGATTATATCCAAAACCGGGAAGAGGTACCCTCGCCCCTGTCGCTGCAATTTCCACCAACGGTTCATACAGATTGAATGCCTGAAGCAGCGCTCCGGCAATTACAAGTATGACTAAAACTCTGGGTGCAGTCAGCTTTGTCGCATCCATCAATATCTGACCTATGACACAAATCGCCCCACCTATTAAAAAAGCATATAAATATTCCATAAACTCCTCCGCATTTTCATTCTGTTTCCAGAGAGATAGCATGAGCTATCCCCGGTATTGATTCACCCTGAAACGGACTTATTGTAGACAGCAGCGCTCCCGTAGACATTATAAGAACTCTGCTCAACTCGCCTCTGACCATCTTTTTATACACATATCCTGCAAATATGGAGGCTGAACATCCGCACCCACTTCCTCCACTATGCACATCTTGTTTTCTCTCATATATCATTGTTCCGCAGTCATCATAGACTCTGTCAAGAATCTTAGGATCTACTCCTGCATCAGCTAAAAGATCAGTAACTATACTCTTTCCTATGAACCCTAAATCTCCTGTGAATACTGCATCATAATAATCAATAGGACGTTTCATATCCTGTAAATGATTTAATATAGTGTCTACCGCCGCCGGAGCCATCGCGCTCCCCATCTGATTTGCATCTTTAATTCCGGCATCGATTACCTTTCCTATAGTTCCGCACTCAACTCTCACTTTTCTGAGTTTTTTTATATTACCTTTATGATCTGACTCGAGCTTATCATCGCGATTCTCATAAGACAACATCATTGCTCCTGAGGCTGTGGCAGTCCACTGAGCTGATGGCGGTCTCTGATTACCATGCTCTAAAGGCATTCTAAACTGCCTTTCCGCAGTACAATAATGGCTCGATGCCCCTATTATGACATTATTACTGTATCTTCCATCAGCCAGCACGGAACCCAGCATGAGAGATTCTGTCATCGTAGAACAGGCGCCATACATACCAAGAAAAGGAATATGCATATCACGTGCCATAAACGATGAAGACATAAGCTGATTCAACAAATCACCGCTGAGTATAGCTCCTACATCCTCTTTGCTTTTTCCGGCACGTTTCATCACTTCAGTCATAGCGGTTTTAAGCATTTTGCTCTCCGCCTTTTCCCATGTTTTTTCCCCGTACATATCATCATCTAAACATCGATCAAACCATTTCCTCATCGGACCTTCGCCCTCTTTTTTCCCTCCCATGGAGTAAGAACTTGTGATGTAAGGTTTATTTTTAAAAATCAACGTTTGCTTTCTTTCAGCCATTATTTCCTCCTATTATAACAAACCTATGATCCAGTATATAAAACCTATGATCATCGATAAAGTAATTCCTGATACAAGAACAGGACCTGCAAGCGAAAACAGTTTAGCTCCCACTCCCAGAACAATGCCTTCTTTTTTATACTCAATGGCAGGGGCAACCATAGAATTAGCAAATCCGGTTATAGGAACAATGACACCTGCACCTGCAAATTTACCAATAGTATCAAAACACCCTAATCCTGTCAACAACTGAGCAGTCATTACAAGCAATATGACTACATATGCTGATGCTGACTTTTCCGATAAACCAATAGAATTTATAAACCAATTCTCAAGCCATAAAGACCCCGTGCAGAGCAGTCCTCCTATAACGAAAGCTTTAAAAGAATTAAAAAAATATTTAGGTTTAGGTGTAAATTGATCCGCATATTTCTCATAAGCTTGAGCCACCTGTTTCTTATCCAGACCATTTATACTGCTTTTATCATTCATTTTGCCCATAATCATTTCCTCTTTCTACTTCATCATCTTTGGTTTATTATTCCCGATTGTAAAATAATTATAGGTATAAAAAATCTACTGTGTTAAATAAAATAAGCTATGATATAATAATAAAATAATATAAATTACGGAGTATTTTATTATGCAAAAAATTATACTGGCATCTGCATCGCCAAGACGGATAGAAATTATGAAAAAACATGGCTTTAAGCCTGAAATAGTCCCTGCGCATATAGATGAGGTGCTGCCTTTTTCCATGTCTTCAGAGGCTTCTGTAATGTATCTGGCCTTAAAAAAAGCCCTAAATGTATCATTACGTGTCTCCTATTCCAATAGTATTCTCATCGCTGCCGATACCGTTGTCATTTTCGAAAATAAAATCATTGGAAAACCGAAAACACAGGAAGAAGCCTTTACAATTTTGAAAGATATGAGAGGAAAACGTCACCACGTTATTACCGGAGTATGCATATTAGAAACATACAATAACCTTTTTATATCCAAAACATGCTTATATGAAAAAACTGCTGTCTATTTTAAACAATACAGTGACGCCGAACTAATTTCCTATACAAAAACCCCCGAACCTTATGATAAAGCCGGAGGATATGCTATACAAGGGACATTCGGCAAATATGTAGATCACATCGAAGGCGATTATAACAATGTCGTTGGTTTACCTTGGCATTCCATAAAACCTTTTCTGACATAATATATTACATAAAAAAAGACCTCGTATACGAGGTCTTTTCCTTTTCTATTCTTATTTAGTTGTTGCATCATAAAGTGCTTCTGCGTTATCCCACTCTGCAATAATCTCAGGAATTACTTTATAGAGATCTCCTACAATACCATAATCAGCAACTTCAAATATAGGAGCATCCGGATCTTTGTTGATAGCAACAATTATATCCGATGTCTGCATTCCGGCTAAATGCTGAATAGCTCCGGAAATACCGCAAGCAAAGTAGATTTTAGGTTTTACAGTAGTTCCTGTCTGACCAACCTGGTGTGAATGGTCAATCCAGCCTGCATCAACAGCAGCCCTTGACGAACCTACGACCCCGCCAACCTTGTCAGCGAATTCTTTAATCAATTCAAACCCGGAAGGATCTCCAAGTCCTCTTCCGCCTGAACAAATAATATCAGCATCTGTTAATGATACCAATTCTTTTGCAGATTTAACGATATCAACAATCTTAGTTCTTATATCGCCCTCTGAAATGGCAGGCTTAACATTGATGATCTCGCCTGTAGCGCCTTCCATTCTCTCCATTTTCTGCATTACTCCCGGTCTTACCGTAGACATCTGAGGTCTTGTTCTCGGGCAAATGATAGTAGCCATCAGGTTACCGCCAAAAGCAGGTCTTGTCATCTTCAGACCTGTATCAGGATCATCCGGATCCAATGAAGAAGTATTAAGAGTAGTATTTTCATTAGCAAACTTAATATAGTTAGCAACTTTAACATCCAGATGTGTACAGTCAGCTGTAAGACCGGTATCCATTCTGGCAGCAACTCTTGGTGCTAAATCTCTTCCTATATGTGTAGCCCCATACATTACAATCTCAGGTTTATACTCATTTATAGCATCTGAGATAACTTTTGTATATCCGTCTGTAGTAAAGTTCTTAAGTAATGGATCTTCTATAAGATATACCTGATCCGCACCATATTCAAAACATTCTTGTGCTAAATGTCCGATGCCGTCTCCAACAATTAAAGCACAAACTTTCGTGTCAGCACTAATATCTCTTGATAATTTATGACCTTCGCCGATAAGTTCTAATGCCACATTCATCAACTTGCCATCACGCTGTTCTGCATATACCCAGATATTTTTATAATCCGCAAAATTTGTTGACATGTTCCTTCTCCCTCCTTAAATTACGTGCTTCTGCTTCAGATGGATAAGCAGATTCTTTGCAAGATCTTTTTCAGAATCGCCGTCCAGCATGATCCCCTTGCCCTTTGGTTTTGGTGTAAATGAACGGAATACATTTGTAGGAGATGCTTTAAGTCCTACTGTTGACAGATCAACCTGAATATCAGCCGCATTCCATACTTTAATATCCTTATTCTGATTATAAATACCGGATATTGACATATATCTAGGTGTATTCAGCTCTTTGATAGCAGTCAGCATACAAGGGAGCGCTATTTCTATAACTTCATATCCGTCTTCCAGCTGTCTTTCTACTGTTACTTTCTTTCTGTCATCACTGATTTCAAATTTCTGAACATATGTAACCTGAGGAAGATCCATCTTCTCAGCAATCTGAGGTCCTACCTGAGCAGTATCTCCGTCTATGGCCTGACGACCTGCGAAAATCATATCGAAATCCCCATATTTCTTTATCGCTGCAGTTATTGCATTGGAAGTTGCCCATGTATCAGATCCACCAACAGCTCTATCACTTATGAGTATCCCTTCATCAGCGCCCATAGCGATACATTCAAAGAGCATTTCTTCAGCCTGAGGAGGTCCCATAGTAATAACAGTAACGTGAACATCATCAAATTTATCTTTTATCTTTAATGCTTCTTCCAGAGCATTGGCATCATCCGGGTTGAGGATACTCGGCACACCATCTCTGATCAATGTTCCTGTTTCAGGATTGATTTTTATCTCATTCGTGTCAGGAACTTGTTTTGCGCATACTAAAACTTTAAAAGCCATGTTTCTTTCCTCCTATTACTATTTACCAAGAACAGATGCAGAAATAACCATCTTCTGAACTTCTGATGTACCTTCATAGATTTCAGTGATCTTAGCATCTCTCATCATTCTCTCTACCGGATAATCCTTCGTATAGCCATATCCGCCGTGAAGCTGCACACACTTAGTAGTTACGTGCATAGCTGTCTCTGCGGCAAATAATTTAGCCATAGCAGCATTAGGTCCGTAAGCCAGTCCTTTGTCTTTCATATCTGCAGCCTTGTATACAAGAAGTCTTGCAGCTTCAATCTCTGTAGCTAACTCTGCAACAGTAAACTGCAGAGCCTGCATCTGTGATAATTTCTTACCGAACTGTTTTCTCGCCTTCATATATTCAACAGTTACATCAAGCGCACCCTGAGCAATACCCAGAGCCTGTGAAGCGATACCTATACGTCCGCCATCCAGCGTAGACATTGCAACCTTGAATCCCTTGCCTAATTGTCCAAGAAGTCTGTCCTTAGGAATCTTACAGTTCTGGAAAATAAGCTCGGTAGTAGAAGATGCACAGATACCCATTTTATCTTCTGTCTTACCTATTGAGAAACCTTCATCACCTTTTTCTACTATGAAAGCACTGATTCCATGATTTCCCTTTGATTTATCCGTCATAGCCATTACCACGAACACATCTGCATATCCGCCGTTAGTAATGAAGACCTTAGCTCCGTTAAGCAACCAATAATCGCCTTTATCTTCAGCCCTTGTCTGCTGGCCTGAAGCATCTGTACCTGCATTAGGCTCTGTTAAGCCGAATGCACCCAGTTTCTTTCCTGAAAGAAGATCAGGAAGATACTTTTCCTTCTGCTCTGCTTTGCCGTATTTGAAAATAGGCCAGCAGCAAAGGGAAGTGTGTGCTGAACAGATAACGCCTGTCGATGCACAAACCCTTGACAGTTCTTCAACAGTGATCGCATACGAAATGTGATCTCCTCCTGCTCCGCCGTACTCAGTTGGGAATGGTACGCCCAAAAGACCATATTTTGCCATTTTTTCTACAGTTTCAACAGGAAATCTATGCTCCTTGTCGATATCCGCAGCTAAAGGTTCAACCTCGTTTACGGCAAACTCTCTTACCATTTTTCTTACGAATTCTTGCTCCTTCGTCAGTTGAAAGTTCATGTACATGCCTCCTTAATTACTAATAACGTTTTTAATCATATCCTTACCGTATTTTCTCATCGGCAAGTCGTTATGTTTGTAACAATCTACATAACCATTAAACCATTTTTTATATTTCATTTCAAGTTGTTTTTAATCAAATTCAGTATATTTGCAACAATTATGTATTTTACTTTTATTTGTACTTATTTTACAACAAGTTTATTATTTTAACTGTCACAATTTACCGCTTATCTTTCTTTCAGTTTTCCTGTTCTATATGCTTTAACTAACTCTTTCAGTTCCCTGACTTCCTGCTGCAGCTCTTCTCCCAAGTCAGTGTCCTTTATAAGCATTCTCTTCTGTAAAGTCCTCACTGTCCGTATCGCCGGCGTATGAAATTCCTGAGTGCCGTCCTTTTTCAGCGGACTGTAAGGTTTATGCTCAGCAAGCGCCATATACCTCGAGTTGAATATAAATGTATAACCTGCTATTCCGGTCTGTTTTTGATAAGCTTTTGACATTCCTCCATCTATTACTATGAGTTTACCGCCCCCCTTTACAGGGCTCTCACCATCTTTTATCTTTACAGGTACATGTCCGTTCAATATTATAGAAGTCTTTGGATCCAGACCAAATTCAGTCAGTATCTTTTCACAAATATCCTTCCTGTTTATCAGTTTATAATAAGATACCGTATACTCCTTATGAGTCCTTTTGTCAGCCACAAAACAACGTTCAAAAGTTGTCATCTGATCTTTTCCAAAAAGAGGAGATTTGCTTCCCAGCCACAAATACCACATTAAGTCTCCTGAACGTCCCGTTTCCTCCGACTCATCAGGATTAAAATAAGCATTCCTCAGCTGGGTATCCAGATAATCCATATACGCCTTTCCCGACGCAGTTATACCATTGACTGTACAGTTTTCAAAGTTACCATCCTCATCCATAGGTATGCAGCCATGATACATAAGATTGCCATTGACTATAGTATATAAAGCTCCGTGACTGTACATAAACTTTATATGTGCCTGCAGCTTCTCACTTTGAAGAAAAGAAGCCTCAAGAGCATTAAGAACATTTCGCTCATCTTCCGTAAGTTCATATGGATTATTAGGATTCACAGTAGGAAAATTAGCGTCTCTCAGCGGAAATTCGCCATCTCTGAGCATCACCGTACCTTTATCAAAATTTATCTTATCAAGAAGCAGCCTGTTTTCAAGACCATATTCAGGATGAGCTTTTATCCTCTGCCCTTCCACCTTAAACTGACATATAGAAATAGCTTTGTTCATTTTAGCAGCAAGCATATCATCTATAGGATCAAATTTATTTTCCTCAAGACGCTTAGGCATAAAAAACTCACACGGATCATCTCCATATATTTTTTCCGCCATGATAGCTAAAGGTCTGAGATTTATCCCATAACCGATCTCAAGCATATCAAAATTATTATAGCTTATATTCATTCTCAGGACATTGGTTATGCAGGCCCAATTTCCCGTCGCTGCGCCCATCCATACGATATCATGGTTGCCCCACTGAAAATCCACGTCATGATGTCCCATAAGATAATCCATGATAGCATCCGGATGTGACCCTCTGTCCCATATATCACCAATTATGTGAAGTTTATCCACTGCCAAAGAGCTTATGACATCTGTAAAGGATATAATGAAATCCTCGGCTATTCCGCATTCTACGATAGTAGCTATTATCTGTCCGTAATAATTCCCTTTATTGGCTTCATCAGATGTATGAAGAAGCTCATCCAAAACATAAGCATATTCTTTAGGCAAACGTTTCCTTACCTTTGACCGAGTATATTTATTAGTAACCGATTTAAAAATAAGCACCAGTCTGAAAATCGACATTTTACACCACTTGCCGAAATCTTCCTCACTTTTTTTTCTTCTCTTTATTTCAGCTTCTGCATTATATATAAGAGCAGCCAAAGCATCTCTTTCATCTCTTGTAAGTTCCGGTCCGAAAATTTCTTCTACCTTCGATCTTATGACCCCCGAAGCACTCTTCAGCATATGTATAAAAGCTTCATGTTCTCCATGCAAATCACTCAGAAAATATTCAGTTCCTTTGGGCAAAGATAAAATCGCATTTAAATTTACAATTTCTTCTGTTGCCGCTTTGACATTAGGGTACTTCTTAGACAAATGCCTAAGCAGCTGCTGGTCAATCATGATGAATCCTCCTTATTTAATTCAATAAAGATATTATACATCATATCAGAAGCTTTTGAAACAATTTAAACACCCCTCATCTTCTCTTCTGTTAAAATTTTATTATAATTGTCCGTTTCGCATTAAAGCAATATTAAAATAACAAATAAAGGGTAGAAATCCCATTGAAAAAAAACTATAATCCCATCAAATACTATTACAGAAAGAAGGTTTCTTTTATGAAATTCTACCCCGCATGGGCGGAAATCAATTTAAATTCTTTAGATGAAAATATACAAGCTATTCGCGATGAAATAGGATCCAATGTAAAAATTGCTCCTGTTCTTAAACATGATGCCTTTGGTCATGGAGCAGTTACCATAGCAAAACGGCTCATGCAGACCAAAAATATTGCCATGTTTTGCCTTGAGACTGTCGAGGAATGCCTCGCTCTGAGAAAAGAAAACATTAAAGTGCCCCTCCTTCTTCTCTCGGAGTTTTACGAAAAAGAACTTCCTCTGATCATGGAGAATAATATCACTGTAACAATATACGATCTGGAAGGCGCTCAAGAACTGAGTAAATTTGCAAAAAAATCAGGAAAACGTTGTAGCGTTCATCTCAGAGTAGATACTGATGAAGAATGTGATGGAATTGACATGGATGAATTCAAAGAAATCTATGCACAAATGCGCCAGATAAAAAATATAAAAATTGATGGAATATATACACAGATCTATAGTAGCTATTCTGATGACGAACAAGACAGAATAACAAGTCAAATAGAAGATTTCAAGACAGTTGTCGAAGAAATACCTCAAAAACAGAGAAAATCCATTCTCGTTCACGCAGCAGGATCGGAATGCCTGTTCAAATATCCACAAGCATACTTCGATATGGTTCGACCCGGAATGACGATGTTTTATAAACTGAAATCCACCGTTATAAAAGAGAACGGTCAGCGCCGCCAAAGCTTTGAAATAAAACCTATCATGAAGATAAAAACACGAGTAGAAGCAATATACAACGTTGACCGTGAAGTCCGTCAGTGCCTTGGACGTCTGGATCTTACTGAAAGCTGTCAACGCGTGGCTGATCTTTCCAT
The DNA here is from genome assembly GCF_046951855.1 of Lentihominibacter sp. Lineage (NCBI taxonomy): Bacteria > Bacillati > Bacillota > Clostridia > Peptostreptococcales > Anaerovoracaceae > Lentihominibacter > Lentihominibacter sp. Next base: position 38,552 of record NZ_JBKTXS010000018.1, read on the forward strand.
AGGATGGTGGGATGTATGTTATCTTTTTATGGAAAAAGACGGTTATGCTATGATACGTGACAAAAAAGTACGAGTTTTCACATCTACACAAATGGATCGTGTTCTGATTGATATTACCGGGGTAAAAGATGCCCACATAGAAGATGAAGTCACACTTCTCGGTGAACCTGACAATAACTTTGCGGACTCAAGAGAAACTCTGGAATTCAACAACTTCAGGCGAATACTACATACTGGAGAACGCATGCCTAAAAGATATACCAACTGGTCCGAGCATGCAATAGAATTTCCTGCTTTCGTCTTATACCATATAAGAAGAGAACTTCCTAAATTAAACGAGCTTCTGGATGATTACGGAAACAAATCTCTGGAACAATATTTGGCATCTCTGGATGTGGCTGGAACCGAAGCGCTGGAACCAAAAGAAGATATGGCCCAGTCAGCCTATGAACACACATTACCACTTTTCGGAGCAGAAATCGCCGAAGAAGTAAAAGATTATTTCACTACGCCGGACTGTCTGGTATACACAGCCCTTCACCACGGCGTGGATTTCGATTCAAATCAAATACAAAGTAACTTGATTTACTATCGTTATCTTCAGCGAAGCGGTCGTAGCAGTACGATCGTACCTATGCTTTCATGCGGAGGTGTCGACATGTCTTCTGCTACATACCCAAGAGGACTCGAATGCTACAGTACAGTTACTCCGAAAACAGATAATGACATGGAGGTTTTCCGCCTTCCTATATTCGACAACAGATACTCAAACATGGTTGTATATGATACACCTTCGTATACAAAAGAGATGGTAGAAAAAGTTATAGATGCATTAATGAAAGATGAAACCAGAGCATTCCTTAAAGAGCCTGTTTTAGATGTATTTTTATCAGTTTTAAAAAATGATTATCTTGACCCCTATATCATAAAGCAAGATTCTTATGCTAAGCAGGCTTCTCTTCTTAATCACCGTATTCAGAAAGGGTTCATAGACGGGAAAACCTCGCCTGATTTTATTTATCTGCAGATGGAGGATATCGTCACAGATTTAATAATAAAAGATATCCAAAAAGAGACTTCACTCACATGGAAAATACTGTTCAACGATAAAGTGCGCCGGGAAGTTGCAGCACAACTCGACGGAGAAACAGGCTGCTGGACGAAAACCGCTTTGGAACACATGATTCAGAACCCGCAGGAAAAAAGTACTGTACGGCACCATGGTTCATATTTCTTCTGGGGTATAAACAGCAGTAAAAAAAGGATCCCTCTCTTATTGGAAGAACATGAAGGAAAACCATATCTAATCACAGTAAGTGGAGGAGAGGAAACAGAAAAATGGCTTCTTTCCCCTGAAAACATATCATTTCTTCTCAAAGAGAAACGTATATACCCGGGAGTTTTCATGATTATGTTCATGCTTAAATTTGTAAGAGGTTTTGCTTTAGCAGGAGGCTGTTTTCAAATCGAATATACAAAAAAAATGAAAACAGGACTTTGCAAAGCCCTCCGCAAATTTTCAAAACTGCAGGATACAGCAGAGCAAATAAATCTCGCTATGGATGATCATTATATCAATGGCCCTATGTTTGGACTTGTTGAAGATGCTTTTGGAGGATATGTTCAGGCAGGCCCTGCTGAAATTCTTGCACGCGGCGGAATAAAAGAAAATGAATTTCACAAACTTCTCAATATCAGTTTTCATGATGCAGCTATGATCGGAACACTGACAATGTATTCCGATGTGTTTGCTCAAAAAGACCGAATGAAAAACTGGCACAGCGAACTTTCCGGAGGTCTTGAAAAATTATATCAGCAAATTTGTCTTTCATAGATAAAACACCTTATATAAAAACAGTGCGGATAAAACCGCACTGTTTTTATTCTTCTTCAAACTCCCTATCCAAATTTTCAAGTATCTGTTTCAAGAAAATCCATACCTTATTTACAGATGAAACACTCACACACTCATTTACTGAATGGAAATACCAGCAGTTAGCCCCTATTGAAATAGCATCAAGATGAGGCAATTTTTCCAGCAAACATCCGCATTCTATACCTGCATGTACAGCTACCGGTTTAAGTTTCTCATGGAAAAGTTCCCGATAAGTACGCACAGCAAGCTGCCTCAGATCCGATCTCCTTCTGTATTTCCATGCAGGATATGGGGCAAACAGTTCAACTTTAGCCTCCAACAACTCAGACAGAGCCATAATTTTTTCAATGATAAAATTTCTGGAAGAAATATGCGAATATCTTATTTCTCCTACCAAAACAAAGAAATTATCACCTGCACGCATCACTCCCTGATTGATGGAACTTTCCACGAGCCCCTTCATATCAAGTGCCCCATTCATCTCCATAATACCGTTAGGTACCAGATATACCAACTTTAAAAGCTTCCTTAAACTCGGATGATACATATATTTTCCCTTATACGGACCTAAAGGCCGGATCTTTACATTCAACTCCGGTGCCGTAACCTGATATTCCGAACGAAATTCATTTTGAAGTCTAAACGTCAATTCCTCAAGCTGCCCGGCCTGTTCTTCATCAATCAATATAACCCCTTTTGTCTCTCTTGGTATGGCTACACGTGAAGTCCCTCCTTCAATAGACACAAGCTCGGCATCCAGATCCTTTTCATACAAACTTAAAGTTCTCCAAAACAGCTCATTGGCATTTCCTCTGGCTTTATGTATGTCGCCCCCGGAATGCCCTCCCGTAAGATTCTCAATCTTCACCTCATATGCCATCATCTCATAATCCGTAAGCTCATATGAAATAGGAAGTTTTATCTTTACACCTATTCCTCCGCATCCGCTCACAAGCACTTGATTATCGACAAAATAATCAAGATTGATAAGATAATCTGCATTAAACCATTTCGCCTCTACAGTCTCTATCCCTTTAAACGTAGACTCCTCCTGGACAGTAAACAATACCTCCAGTTTTGGATGTTTCAGCATTTTATCTTCAAGAACAGCCAACGCCAAAGATACACCAATTCCATCATCTGCCCCAATACTTGTTCTCCCCCTGCTGGAAAGAATATCATCATCTAAATAAAGTTTAATAGGGTCCTTTTCAAAATCATGATCACAATCAGATGCTTTTTCACATACCATGTCCATATGAGCCTGTAAGATAACAGAAGGCAATCCTTCATAACCTGGCGAAGCCTGTTTGTATATAATGATATTCAGATTTTCGTCCTGCACACACTCCAGTTTCCGACTCTCTGCCCACTCCTTAAGATAATCACTTATAGCTTTCTCATTCTTTGTGCCGTGAGGTATCTGGCACAGTTTGCCGAAATGATTAAAAACCGGATGTTTCATCAAATCATCCATATTTGAAAACATTACTTTTCCCATCCCTTACACCTCCGTTTCGCTCTCCATATTCAGGCCAAAATCAATCTTCTCTCTTACTACACAGTTCTTCAAGATCATATGGCGTATCCTGATAAACATAATAATTAAGCCAGTTGGAAAAAAGAAGGCTGGCATGACTTCTCCATCTGAACAAGATCTCATTTTTAGGATCATCATTTTTAAAATAATTCTTAGGAACATCTATTTGAAGCCCCTTATTGATATCCCTGAAATATTCTCCCGCTAAAGTCTCCTTATCATATTCCTGATGCCCCAGTACGAAAATCTGCCTGCCGTTCTCTGTAGATATGATATGGGGCCCTACTTCTTCAGAATCCGCCAGAATACGAAGTTCTTCATGCTTTTCTATATCTTCACGCAAAACTTCCGTATGTCTTGAATGAGGTGCATAAAAAGTCTCATCAAACCCACGCACAAGAGGATTATGAGGCCTTATTACCCTATGTTCGAATATCCCGAAAACTTTACTGTCCAGCAAATGTTTGCCTATGCCATAATGATAATAAAGGCTGGCCTGAGCTCCCCAGCATATGAACATATTACTGTACACATGTGTTTTGGCAAATTCAAAAATTTCACAAAGCTCTCTCCAGTAATCAACATCTTCATAAGGCATTTGTTCCACAGGCGCCCCCGTAAGGATCATCCCATCAAAATAATCTTCTTTGATCTCATCTATTGTTTTATAGAACGAATCCATATGTTCCTGAGATATATGTGTAGACTCATGAGAATCCATCGTGATCAATGTCATTTCAACCTGAAGAGGGCTGTTGGATAAAACCCTCGCAAGCTGCGTTTCAGTTGCTATTTTAGTTGGCATAAGATTAACTATAACTATCTTAAGGGGTCTTATATCCTGAGTAACGGCCCGACCCCTGTTCATGGTAAATATATTCTCACTCTGCAAAGCTTCCGCCGCCGGAAGCCCATTAGGTATAATCAATGGCATCGAGTTCAATCTCCCTTTCATCTATTTGGCCACTAAATACAGCCATTTGCTAATCTTTACAAAATCGCTATTTTAAAGCCTGCTCAATATCTGCAATCAAATCTTCAGCGTCTTCCAGTCCGCATGAAAATCTCACAAGATCAGGACTCACACCCGCTGCAGCAAGTTCTTCATCGCTCATTTGCCTGTGAGTCGAACTTGCAGGATGCAGACAGCAAGTTCTCGCATCAGCTACATGAGTTTCTATAGCAGCAACTTTTAATTTCTGCATAAAATCCTCGGCAGCCTTTCTGCCTCCCTTTACTCCGAAACTTACCACACCGCATGAACCATTAGGCAGATACTTCTGTGCAAGCTCATAATCTGTGTCACCCTCAAGACCGCAATATTTCACCCATGAAATTTTCTCATGGCTATTGAGGTATTTAGCTACAGCAAGACCATTTTCTGCATGTCGTTTCATCCTAACATGCAGACTCTCAAGCCCCATATTAAGCAGAAAAGCATTCTGAGGCGACTGAATAGACCCTAAATCTCTCATAAGCTGTACCGTCGCTTTAGTTATGAACGCTCCCTCAATGCCAAATAATTCGGGATATGTAACGCCATGATAACTATCATCAGGTTCACATAGCCCGGCAAACTTTTC